>CADCTM010000544.1 GCA_902805485.1 uncultured Coleofasciculus sp.
TAAGGATGTTTTGCAAGCCTATCAATCATTAACACTTCAAAGGGAAAACAGCAATACGGCTGAGGTGTTTTTGCTTAGGGATGAACCAGGATGTGAAAATCCTTTTAATGTTTACCCTTTGAGATTTCATTACCTAAAAAGCAAGCTTCCTGTGTTAGGGCGTTTGAGGTTGGCAGTCGGGCTTTTGCTTTGTTTGTGGCGACAACGACCTATCCATGTTTTTTGCGGTCATATTAAATTAGCACCACTGACTCGCTTATTGTGTGATTGGCGAGGCGTTCCTTATACCGTTTTGACCTATGGTAAAGAAGTATGGAACTGGTTGCCAGACCAAGAACGTGAGGCACTGATTGCAGCGTCGGGAATTTGGACAATTAGTCGTTACAGTCGCGATCGCCTTTGTGCCGCTCATAACATCAATCTTGACAAAGTGCAGATATTACCCTGTGTGGTTGATGGAGAGGCATTTACCCCTGGTACTAAATCAACCTCTCTAATCACAAAATATAATCTCGAAACGTCAAAAGTGCTGATGACGGTAGCGCGGTTATGGCCGACTGATATTTATAAAGGGGTTGACGTCACAATTCGCGCACTACCTGCGATCGCAAATGTTTTCCCCAATATCAAATATCTAGTCATTGGTCGTGGCGACGATCAACCGAGGCTAGCACAACTGGCTCAAGATTTAGGCGTAGGCGATCGCGTTGTCTTTGCCGGTTTCATCCCCACCGCCGACTTAGTTGAACACTACCGCCTTGCTGATGCCTACATCATGCCCTCCCAGGAAGGCTTTGGCATCGTCTATTTAGAAGCAATGGCTTGTGGTAAACCCGTACTATCCGGCGATGCAGACGGCTCTACAGACCCCTTACAGGATGGGCGTTTAGGCTGGCAAGTCCCCCACCGAGACATCGATGCCGTTGCCGCCGCTTGTATTGATATTCTTAAAGGAAGCGATCGGCGTTGCGATCCACAATGGTTGCGAGAACAAGCCCTCGCACTATTTAGTAAAGACATCCTTGCTCAACAATTAAAACAACAACTTGATGCAACTCTTTAATCCCTGAAAAATTCCATAAATTTCAGCTCAAGACGAATCTGAACTACGATGGATACATACCGTAGATCAAGCCTTCTTAAAAGACGACCGTGAATCAGGACTTCCCTAAACGTTTTCAGTTCAACCTCTCCGGTGCAGGCTGTTGGCTCACCCTCTTAGCAATTGGTTTATTGTTAGGAGCAGTTGGCTTGGGCTGGGTAGTCAACGGTTTTCTAATTATCGTCGGATTAGTAATTATCTCACCCATAATTGGGTGGTTTGTGTTTCGTTTGTGGTTGAAGCGCAACTTAGTTGAAGATAAATGTCCCGTTTGTGCCTATGAATTTACGGGTTTCAATCGTACCGACTGTCAGTGTCCCAACTGTGCAGAACCCTTGAAGGTAGAGCAAGGACATTTTCAGCGCTTAACACCTCCCGGTACAATTGATGTAGAAGCCGTTGAAGTATCCGTCAGACAGATTGAAGATTAAATCAGTGGTCATGAGTTATTAAATAAGACTAATGACCACTAACCACCACTAGCGCTTTTGAGTAATCGTGAGAGTATAGGGATGCTGACCGCCAGCGCGATCGCCTACATAGATTGAGTAACTACCTTTTTCCCAGTATCCAGGCACTTCAATGTTTCCCCCTGGCACAGCCTGTACACATGAACTGCCATTAGGTCCTTGAATTAAAAGTGTCGGTTGACCTGCACCTTGCACAGTGAAGCGCAAATAATTAAAGTTGTTTGCTAAATTAACCGCATAATTTGGTGTTGCCCGAATCATGCCGCAGCCTTTGCTCGCTTGGGAGCCTCCAGAAGTGCCAGTGACAGTCAGCGGATCGGGCTGAAAACCTGGAGTAATTCGCGTAGGTTGAGCAAGCACTGCACCAACGCTACTCAAGAGCATTACCAAGGCGGCGGGAACAACCGTCCAATACTTAAACGTCTTCATCTGTCATCCCCATACCTAACTACTAGATCTTCCTAATAATATTGTCCTAAATAAAGTAGACATTTTGAGCAGTCTATGTTCCTCTTTCCCAACTGTCCCTGAACAGCATCGGGAGCGAGTTTACCCCTTCCATCAGTGATCAGCGAAGCATCAACAATCAAAAACTTCAGCTAAATTGTCAGATATTGTGCCCTGACTTCGCTAAAATCGCACTACTATACTCCCGGATATTGTGTATTTAGTTATGAATCCTCAAGAAAATCAAGATAACGAGCGAAGACTTCAGGATCTAGAAATGGAACTAGAAAAAGAGCGCCTACCATCAATAGACATTCAAACAGGACAACCGCTCCGACAGACAAGCAATCGCTCTCAACAACTGACCACAGTATTCAATCAACTGGCAAACTGGTTTAACAACCTTCCGAGTGCAGCTAAAGTTGCCGTGGTGATTATTGCGGCACTCTTTGGCTTTTCAATCCTCAGAAGCGTACTACAACTCGTTGCATCCCTGATCAGTCTGGGCATATTAGGAGTAATACTGTACTTGGTGTATAAGTTCTTCGTTACTCCCCAGTCCCTAAAATAATTGCAAACCTTAACCTGTAGCGTGATTGAACATGGCTAGCCCTACTATAAAAACAGGAAAAAATCGAGAGGGTAGCCGCTCGTTTCCGCTACGACTGCGCTTGAATTTACCACTTGTAACCAGGCGTTGCGCGGCTGTCGTTTTAGAAGTCTCCTTTCTGGCAGCGAGTGCCCTGATTCCCTACAGCATTGGTTTATATGCAAAAGAACAGTCCACCGCTCAATCTGTGCCGCTAAACCCAGTGCTTTCATCTACCGAAGAAGCGATCGCCAAAACCCTGGCATACCCTTTACGTGATCCAGCAAATCGGCAAGTCGCTCCCCTAACCAATCTCTTCTGGTGCGGGGCGCTGGTAATGCCACTGGTATTGACAAGTTGGCAGCTTTATTTATTGGGCAAAACCGGCAAAACGACTCCTAAAGCTTGGTTTGGCGTGAAAGTCGTCACCGCCTATGGAGAACCGCCTGGTTTGATACGTGCTGCTTTCCGTGAGGGTGTAGGACGCTGGGGATTACCAGGAGGAACGGCTTATCTACTTTGGCGCTACACCGGGGCTTTTCCCGATTTCGGCATCTTACTGGGACTGACGGGATTATTGCTCTTGGCAGAGTGTGGCAGTTCCCTGTTCAACTCACGACGCCGTACCCTGCACGACAAATTGGCAGGAACCTATGTTTTGGATGGTGTCCGTAGTTTTTCGCCCCACTTGGATCAGTCCGGGTACTCGGTACGGCATAACCAATCGGTAACACTGGAGGTCGAAAGCGATTGGCATCCGCCCGATGAGAACGGTTGGATGGGGCAAAAACACGATGCTACCCCACATCGCAGCGTCACAACGATTGTTATTACTCCAAAACACCCCCAGCGCCCCCTAAATCTTTGGTTCTGGATGCGGCGACATCCGGGTTTAACACTGCTAATTATTGTGGTTGGCAGTATGGCGTCGATCTTGGGGACATTTGTTGGTACGCAAATTTATATTCAAAGTCAGGCGAACCGCCGCGAGTTTAAAAAGCAAGATAATCAGGTATTTCTGGCGCTCGTTAAGCAAATTGGCGCATTTGGTCCCAGTGCGATTGATGAACGAAAAGGCGCAATCCTCGCCCTGGCAAGGCTTGACGACCCGCGTACTGTCCCTTTCTTGGTAGATTTACTCGCTCAGGAAAAGAATAGTACCCTGATGGACACCCTCCAGCAAGGTCTGGTTAGTAACGGGACAAAAGCCTTGCCGCCGCTGCAACGTTTGAATCAATCGCTGAAAAATGACCAGGAAACGCTAAGGCGTCGGAGTACGCCAGGAGAACAACAGGTTGTGGCGTTGCGACAACGGGCAACTAATCGCGCGATCGCTAAAATTCTCACTATCTACACCACTCAACTCCACAATGCTGACCTGAGCCGTACTAATTTGGGTCAAGTTACCACGGGTGCTGCCCCGTTTACTCTGGTTCTAGAAACCCTTGACTTATCTGGTATTAATTTCCGCTCGGCAAATTTGGTCGGAGCAAGTTTACGGGGGAGTCGTTTCTACGGCTCCGGTGAGGATGGACGTTTAGGTACGTTTGATGATTGGACTACTGACTTCAGCGGCGCTGACTTGAGAGAAGCTGACTTGACGGGTGCGACTTTAAATAATGTCTTGATGAATCAGACTAATTTAGTTCGGGCGAAGCTCAATCGAGCCGATTTGGCGAACAGTTTTTTGTCCGGCGCCAACCTCAGTAGTGTTCAGCTCATTGGCGCAAACTTGCGACAAGCTAATTTAGAAAATGCCAGTTTGACAGGCGCCGACTTGGGAGAGGCAAACTTAACGTCGTCTAATCTGCATCGCGCTCGATTAGGACAGGTTAAAGCTGTGGGCAGCGATTTCTCGTTCGCTGATTTGTCTGGGTCGAATTGGCAAGGGTCAGATCTTTCCGGTGCTAATCTGAAAAAGGCTAATCTCCAAGATGCCGATCTCAGTTCAACCCGACTTGTTGGCGCTAATCTTCGCAATGCTCAACTCCAAAATGCTAAGTTGCGTAACTCTAACCTGAGTAGTGCTGACTTGCGCGGGGCAAATTTGGCAGGAACCGATTTTCGGGGAGTGATTTTTGTGACGGCAACACCGGGTTCGTCTAATCAGTTTATCGAAAGTCCCCTCCCCAATGCGTCAGCGGCTCGCCTTAAGGGCGTTAATTTTACCAAAGCCAAAAATTTAGACCCCAAGCAAATTAAATTTATCTGTACCTACGGCGGGCGTCATCCTCAATGCCCAGAGGGGAAATAAATCATGTAGCACCGAACCAACGGAATTGATTTTGGTGTAGGGGTAGCGCCTCCTTGTGCATTTGAGGAAGGGTGCTTACTCGAACTGACCCTCTCGTGCCCCGATACCTACCCGGACTGACCTTAAATTAATCCAGCAACAATGAACCGCCTCCGGTCAGCCTTAACAATTCCCACAAAAATGCAAACCCAAGAGATTTTATTTATTAAATTAATAATTCTTAATGTATAAAATCAGAAAAATGCCATAGATAAATTCAATGGTTAGCCGTGACTTTTTCAATGGAGATATTTATATAAGAAGTATTTACAGTAAGTATTTTGAATAATTGAGTTTGCTTCTTCTATTTTTCCCAACTAACTATTACACTTTAATAATTGAAAGCTTAAAAAATAGTTAACGATTGTTAACAGCCCTAAAAAAACAGGGCTAATTTAGCATCCCTTACAAACCCCTAAGTATTTTTGTCCTTAAAATGAGGTAATGCCGATGGCGAATCCCCTCCTGCAAACCGCTTGGTTAATTCCTTGCTACCCTCTAGTCGGGACAGTATTAGCGATACCTTGGTCGCCTGCGGTTATCCGTCTCACTGGGCCAAGACCCGCTGGCTACGTCAACATCCTGATGACCTTCTTCGCCTTTGTGCATGGTTTGCTAGCGCTACCCGCCGCCTGGAACCAACCCGCTCAATACATAGAATTGCCCTGGCTTCAGGTCGCAGGACTTAACTTAACTCTTCCCCTGGAATTTTCTGCTCTTACCATCGGTGCGACAGTGTTAGTGACAGGCATCAATCTCCTGGCGCAAATTTACGCAGTCGGGTATATGGAGATGGACTGGGGATGGGCGCGTTTCTTCTCGCTCCTCGCTTTTTTTGAAGCGGGAATGTGCGGACTGGCGCTGTGTAACTCTTTGTTCTTCAGCTACATTATTTTAGAAATCCTCACCCTCGGCACCTATCTGCTCGTTGGGTTGTGGTTTAGCCAACCGTTGGTAGTAACGGGAGCAAGAGATGCCTTCCTCACAAAACGGGTGGGAGACTTAATTTTATTGATGGGAGTCGTCGCCCTATTACCAATCGCGGGAACCTGGGATTTTTCAGAATTGGCTGTTTGGGCAAAAACCGCAAACATCGACCCGAAAGTGGCAACCTTGGTAGGTTTAGCCTTAATTGCCGGCCCAATGGGTAAGTGCGCCCAGTTCCCCCTGCATTTGTGGCTAGATGAAGCGATGGAAGGTCCACTGCCCTCAACAGTTGTACGAAACTCGGTCGTCGTCGCAACTGGGGTGTGGGTACTCGTAAAGCTCGAACCAGTTTTAGCCTTATCACCCTTCACCCTCTCAGCTTTAGTGTTTGTCGGTGCGGTGACAGCAGTGGGCGGGACATTAATTGCGATCGCTCAAATTGACATCAAAAGAACCCTTTCCTATCTTGCCAGTGCCTACATGGGTTTGGTCTTCATCGCCGTTGGCGTCGGACAAGTTCAAACCGCATTGTTACTCGTATTTACCTACGCTGTGGCAATGGCGCTTTTGGTGATGAGCATCGGGGGCGTGATTTGGAACAGCATAACCCAGGATGTCACTCAGTATGGCGGGTTATGGTCAAAACGACCCGCCTCCGGATTGTCATTTCTCGTTGGTGCGGCTGGCTTAATGGCATTGCCTCCCTTTGGTAGCTTCTGGGCATTAGGGCAATTAGCCGACCATCTTTCCCAAACCGAACCCTGGCTCCTTGGACTATTACTGGTAGTAAATGGTCTGACTGCCTTTGGCTTAACCCGCGTGTTCAGTCTGATTTTTGGCAACAAACCGCAGCCAATGACCGAGCGCTCTCCGGAAATTCACTGGCCGATGGCATTGTCGATGACTATATTAATGGGCTTCGTCCTCCACGTTCCCTTACTACTACTGCAATGGCAACTGCTGCCGTTGACAATTCTCACGACAACCCCGACCAATTTATTAATTGTGTCTACAGTCGTAGGAGTTGGTTTGGGCGGCTTGATTTATCTCAACCAGCGCTGGGCGAAACCTGTAAAACTCGGTTGGCAACCGCTGCAAGACTTGCTCGCTTACGACTTTTATACTGCCGAAATTTATCGTTTTACGATTGTTTTAGTCGTGGGCTTAGTCTCACAGATTATGTTCTGGTTTGACCGATATATTGTTGATGGGCTGGTCAATCTGGTCGGTCTAGCTACAGTTTTCAGTGGTCAGAGTTTAAAGTACAACGTGACCGGTCAAACCCAGTTTTATGCCCTAACAATTCTCTTGGGAATCGGTTTGTTAGGAATTTTAGTTAGCTGGCCCCTATTATCTCGTCTGTCGCTGTTGGTTGGTTAATCGACTTTTCTTGCAAAAGTAAAGGCAAAGCATTTACGGAGGATAATTTTGATTTTACAATTACAGACGCAAATGCTTTGCCCCTACGCCAAATATCGACTTTTGTAGTAAGTCTAATAAGTTGTATGGCGAGTCTGAATTATTGGTTAAATCAATGTTTAACCGCTCAACAGCCTCGCTAATGCTAACAACCTTAAACCCTTCGATTTTTTAACCTTATGATGCTGAGTACCTTGATCTGGCTACCCGTATTGGGGGCGGCAATTGTCGGGTTTTGGCCCGGAAATATCACAACGGAGCGCCTCCGAATTATTGCTTTAGCGATCGCTAGTGGCATCTTATTTATAACGCTTGCGATCGGTAGTCAGTTTGACTTGATGACCTCTAGATTGCAGTTTCAAGAATACCTACCTTGGCTTCCCCAAATCGGCTTGAGCTATAGCTTGGGCATTGATGGCTTATCCTTTCCCTTGCTAGTACTAGGGGCATTACTTACGGGAATTGCAATATTTGGTAGTGGCGATCGCATTGAGCGTCCCCGCCTCTACTACGCCCTGATTTTGCTGGTAAATGCCGGGGTTGCAGGTGCTTTTGTCGCTCAAAATTTGCTGCTGTTTATCCTCTTTTACGAGCTAGAATTAATCCCCTTATATCTGTTGATTGCGATTTGGGGCGGAGCAAAGCGCGAATACGCCGCGATGAAGTTCCTGATCTACACGGCAGTATCGGGGATTTTGATTTTAGCGGCTTTCTTAGGAATGACGTGGTTGAGCAATTCCAATAGCTTCGACTACACCTCAATCAGCACCCAAGGATTATCCCAAATCACTCAGCTAATTTTGCTTACGGTGTTGTTAGTTGGGTTTGGCATCAAAATTCCTCTCGTACCCTTGCATACCTGGTTGCCCGATGCTTATGTTGAAGCTTCACCACCCGTTGCGATTCTCCTGGGTGGAATGCTGGCAAAACTGGGAACCTATGGCTTAATCCGGTTCGGTTTGCAGTTATTTCCCGAAACTTGGGCACTTATCGCCCCTGGTTTGTCGATTGTCGGCGTGGTGAGTGTAATTTATGGAGCATTAACCGCGATCGCCCAAAAAGATATTAAACGCATGGTCGCCTATAGTTCCATCGGTCACATGGGCTATATCGTTGTTGCCGCCGCCGCCCTCACGCCCTTAAGCCTTCTAGGTGCTGTCGCCCAAATGGTTAGCCACGGCTTAATTCTGGCAATTCTGTTTTACCTCGTGGGTGTGATTGAAACCAAAGTCGGCACTCGCGATTTAGATGTCCTCAATGGTTTGATGAGTCCAATTCGGGGTTTACCCCTGATCAGCGCCCTCCTGGTTTTAGGGGGCATGGCAAGCGCCGGGATTCCTGGTTTAGCGGGTTTTATCGCAGAATTTCTAGTATTTCAAGGCACATTCTCGGTTTTTCCTTGGCAAACAATCCTTTGCATCCTTGCCTCTGGATTAACCGCCGTTTACTTCGTAATTCTGCTCAACCGTACTTGTTTTGGCAAACTGGACAACAACACCGCCTATTATCCCAGAGTCCGCTTGGTGGAACGCCTCCCGGCTCTTGTTTTAGCAGCGATCATCTTTTTACTGGGCGTACAACCGAGTTGGTTAGTGCGTTGGACTGAAACAACCACAAATGCGATTGTTGCCTCTCTTCCAGCCAAAATCGATTATGCGACTAGCACCCTAAATAATCCTCAATTCGCAAAAAGTAGCCTTAGTCCAACTCTCAAAGCCTACCTCTACAAAAGATAAGCATTCCTTCTTTACTTTCTGTCTTTAGTGGTTCGTTAAAAATTATCATTCACAAAACAAAACCATGACAGCAACCATCGATAAACCAACTGCACCAAAAGCTAAAATTCCTCCTTCTAATCATGAATTTGCTGAGGTGATTCATCGCTTAGAAGCAGGCGGCGCAATGTTACCGGATACGCCGGAAAACCTGATGCAAATCATCGGTTTATATAAGGCTTATGCCGTGCCGATGGATTTCTACTGGCGCGACCTCCTCTACATTGCTGAACGGGTATTTTTAGACCCCTTGCCCTTTTTTAAATACTTCATTCCCAAAGAGTATTTAGATCTGCATAATCATTACGCAGGTGATGATGCAGATTTACGGATTTGGCGCGGAATTGCAACTGCCCATCCGGAACTTTTGGAGTTCATGGAAAAAGGCGAAACCAGGAAAATGCCTCGGTTGTTTCATCACTTGTGGCATGACCGGATTAATATGGAATTCGCCGAAGAATGCATGAGGGCAATGCTTTGGCATCGCGGTATGGGTGGGCAGTTTGACCCATACTTAGATAGTGATGAATATAAGGCGAATGCTGACCGCGCAATTAAGGCTTATTTCAAAGGCAATCCAGCGATGCTGGCACTACACAAAGCGTTCCCAGATGTTTTCTTAGAACAGTGCCGCCAGATGTCTTATTACAGCAATCTGGGCTTGTTTTGGGAGATTATGGCGCCGGTTTTCTTTGAGATGTCTGACCTTTATGATGAAGGGAAAATTACCACGGTGCCAGAGGCAATGAACTTTTTGGTAAATGGGATTTTTGCGATCGCAGGTCGTCCGATTTATCATCATGTTTATATTCGGGGTGAAATGTATGAAATTATCCCGAAATCAAAGGGGTTTATGTG
>CADCTM010000545.1 GCA_902805485.1 uncultured Coleofasciculus sp.
CTACGCTAAAGCAGAGCAATTTGAGCAAGCATTTAAACTTGCTAATAGTCTTAGAGGGGAGGAAGGTAAGGCATTAGTCCCTATTGCCGAACAATATGCATCTAGAGGGCAATACCAGCAGGCGATTGATACTGCTCTGATGATTAAAGGTCTGGAAATTCAAAATAAAACTAACATTATTTACAGCATCATTGAACGGGCTATTAACGCAGGAAAACTAGACTGGGCAGTGCAAGCAACTCAGACAATTGATTGGACAAAGCAGACAACTCAAACAACTGGTCAAACAATCGATGGAGCGACGAATGAGACTCGTTTCTATCGCAATAAATTGCTGCTGGGAATTGCTCGTGAGTATGCTGAGTTAAGGCAGTTCGACCGTGCGATTGAAGCTGTTAATAGGATGAGTTCGGACGAAATTGGTAACTATAGGAGGGTTAAGGCGCTTAGTGCGATTGCTCGTGAATACGCTCAAGCTGACCAGACTGAGGAAGCTGTAAAGTTGCTAGAGCAAGCCCTAAAAATTGCTCGCTACATTTCGCCTCCCATACTCACTCCACCTCGCTCATCTCCATTCTCTACTCGGTAACTCGCAAATATCAAGAAATCAGGGTAGGACACCATCTGTCCGGTTTGGGAAAAGTGATTACTGGGAATTGATTTTCCAATAACCCAAAAACCTCTATGGGATGCACCCAGGAACAATCCATCAATCTCTCAAATCTTGAGAACAAAGGCTTTAAACAATAAAGCAGCTATATGCATTTGTTTATCTCTGTAACTCCAATAAAAATCAATGCTCCAACTTAGGAAAATCCTGGCAGGTTCGCTAATTGCTTATGGCACAGGGGTGATCCTCTGGCTTGCTCGTAGCTTTACTCAAGCGTTGATGACTGAACACATTCGAGTTGATTTGTCGATTCACAGTTATGCCTTAGTAATCTTGTTAGTTTTCGTTGGCGCCTCATCGGTAGTGATTGGTGTGTGGTATCAACGCCATCACAAATGGGCGGGGCGAGTTGTGATGGCAGTAGCCGCCGCGATAACTATCGCGGTGGTCTATGCTTCTACTGTGGTCGAACAAAGCAGTCTCATAACCAGTCTCACTTTCCTGGCTCTGTGGAGTGTGCCACCTCTTGCTATAGGAACGTACTTGCTCAAACCTGTCAGATGAGAAAACTGTCAGCTTGCTCAGAGCCTTGCTATCTGTTTGCGCTGGAAAAATTTAGACTCTTAGGCTAACGCCTCGCAACGATGTATAGCAAACCACCTTTGAAATCTATATGGAGACACGCTCATGCGAACACGTATAAACAGTACCGCGTACCGAGCCGCCATCGGCGTTGCGCTTGCGGCAGCATTCATCCTCGTCTGGCTGAGTCTTGGCGTCGGCATCATCGGGAAGGACGGCGATCCTGCCAATCTGATGTATTTCGGGGTACTCGCTGTTGGAATCATCGGTGCCATCATCGCACGCCTCAAACCCTATGGGATGGCACGGGCCTTGTTCGCGACGGCGCTTGCTCAGGCTTTGGTCGCCGTGATCGCGCTGATTGCAGGGCTGGGTCTCCCGTGGAGTGGACCGACAGAGATCCTGGGGCTAAATGGGTTCTTCATCGCGTTGTTTGCCGGATCGGGTTGGCTGTTTCGGCGTGCTGCGCGTGGGTAACCCGAACTGGTTCAGTGACCATGCCGGAGAAAAGTAGCTTGGAGCTAGCCCAGAAGCGATAGCGAAGCGCTGCTGCTCTTCAGATCGCATTTCTGATTAGCAACTGTCCAGAACAAACAGGACTGTCTTGAAGACAGCAGTTACTGGGAGCTAACGCAGGTACGAAAGCGTTGCATCCCGCTCTTGTTTATCGCCGTTCCGGTCTGGAAGCAATCGCCGCTGCTGACTATATCCTAGGGAAATATTTCCCTAGCTTAGGGAAAGCGATCGCATTCCAGAAACCTCATAGAGAGGGGACGTTGAGAAGTTTCTTAATTCCGACCTAGCGAATCACGAGAGCCACGGGAAGGGGTATCCAGTAGTCTTTGAACGAAGACATTTTCTTTAACTTTGCTTGTCGTGTAAAAGCGAAGT
>CADCTM010000546.1 GCA_902805485.1 uncultured Coleofasciculus sp.
TCCTAGGCGTTCGCCTGTAGAACTACGAATCGTAACTTTAGCATGAGGTAAAACCTGCCCACTGCTATTATTTCCCCTCAAAAAATCTTCAGGTTTAAGAGTAACAATTTGGGAAGCGGTTTCCGTCATGCCGTAGGTAAGCGCTAACGGAATATTATAGCTTCTTGCCTGTTTTAAAAGTTCTGCCCAAGCTGGTGCCCCACCCAAAAGGACTGTTTGAAAACGCGATAACCATCCAGAAGCGTTTGGAGTAAGAAGTCGTGCTAGTTGGGTGGGTACGAGGGAGATAAAAAACTTAGTTGGATCGATATTTCCAGCACCTTCTACCACAGCTTTGAAGGGCAAAATCATTAATTTTCCCCCTGTAGTAAAGGAACGTAAAAATTGCATTAAGCCGCTGACGTGATAAAGCGGTAAAACACAAAAAGAATTAATCTCTTTATGTCCAAAATACTGTTGAAACCCGCGTACTGATGCCATTAATGTGTCCCAAGTATGGATGGCAAAGCGAATTTTACCGGATGTTCCACCCGTGGGAATCATGATACCTGTAGGGGTAGCGCCCCCGTGCCTGCCCTCAGTCGGGGCAATGCCTCCGTGCCTGCCGTGGCGTGGGAGATTTAGTTGCTGCCCTAAAATTAAATCGGGTTGGTGGACTAAATCAAAAACTTGGTTCCATTCTTGCTCAACCCAGTTGGGGTTGCATAAAAAAATCTCACAATTGGCGGCGCAAGCGGCGACGAAGCTAGCAAGAAAGCGGATCGGATCTTGTTCGGCTAAGAGGATTTTTAGAGGGGTTCCTCGGTTTGTCTGCTGACTCCAATCTAAGAATAATCGCTGGCTTAACTGGTAAAACTCGCGGCTGTCATAACCAATTAACCAATCTTCTACTGCACGTTGTTCTAAATATGTCAAGACTCCTGCCATAATTGCTCAAGCCAGGTTTCATCATCTTCGTTGAACCAGTGATTGACGCCAAAACCAACGGCGCGATGGGTGCGGGATAGTTCTGTGGCGAGTTGGAGGGCGCTTTGTCTTGCGATCGCCGTTTCAAAAACCGACGAGAACACGGCATCGATTTCCTGTGCCTGACAAAATTGCCGTAACCGTTTTGGAGAACCGGCAATCGCAACTTTTATCACAAAAATCGAACGCCATCCCCGTTGGTAACAATTTTCCAATTGCTTTAAGGTTGCAACCGATTCATCTAAAGCAATGGGCGTCGAATATTGACGACTCATTTCCAACATTTCATCAAATTGATTAGGTGGCAACGGCTGTTCTAAAAACTCAACAATTCTCGCCTCGTCAGCAATTTTGAGCCACTGATGCGCCTGTTGCTGATCAAGTCCGCCATTGGCATCTAAGCGTAACTGGGTAGCGGCAGGTAAGGCTTGAATTAGCTGATTAAATAACTTGATTTCCTCCTGAATATTTGCCACACCGATTTTCAATTTAAAGGTACGAATTCCTTGATGCCAAGGAGTTTGCCATGCTTGTAATGCCGATTTACCTGTTGGTAAAAGATGGCTATAGGGGAGTGAGAAGTGGGAAGATTTTGCTTCATTTTCCTCTTTCCCATTCCCCATTTCCCACGCCGACTCAAAACCAAATTGACAGGCAGGAAGCGCAGAGGGGATGGCAAAAATCCTGTCTGTTGTGATTTCCTGGGGTAAGTTTTTGCAGAAATTCCAAGCTTGTTCTAGGGTTTCGGAACCAAACCAGGAAATTGGGGCAATTTCACCCCAGCTAACTCGTCCTGTTTCGTCTGTAAGGCGGAGGATAATGCCTTCTCTGATATCCCAACTGCCATGATGGGTTTTAAGCGATCGCTTAAATTTACGTTGATAAAGACGAAACTCAAACTGATATGTTGTTAGTTGTTGGTTATTTTTCATTAATTTTTGGTTGAGGTTTTAATCCTTTCAACCAATTAACAACTAATAACCAAGGATGAATCCTAATCCTAACAATAACCCACTGAAAAAGTGCAGACCTACGGCGATAAATTTGCAGTTACTTACCTTGTCGGGTTGGTTATGATTTTCCAGTACGTGTTTGGATAACTTCAGGGCTAAGG
>CADCTM010000547.1 GCA_902805485.1 uncultured Coleofasciculus sp.
GCCGCTCAAAGTATTGATAAATCTGGGTTTCCGGTTTTTGCAGCAAGCCCTATGTAGGATATCTTCAATTCGCTTCACTGTCCAATAGGCTGTCGCTTCATGAATTCCCCAATCAATATATCATCATTGAGTACCCGTACCTCCTCCATAGGTAATCGCCCCCATCGCCAGTTCCTTATGCCCAGGCACACCCAGCTTACAAACTGGAAAAGTCCGTTCTTTCAAACATTTAGATGTTTAAATGTCTGGATGTTCAGATCTGCGTTAAAATCTCTCTATCCAAGACCAGGTAAGGGCAATGATCGTCACAGTTGCCAGTTTCAAAGGGGGAGTGGGGAAAACCACCTCAGCGCTTCACCTAGCCGCATACTTTCAGGGCAAAGCTCCAACACTGCTAGTAGACGGCGACCTCAACCGCAGTGCTTTAGACTGGGCTAGTCGCGGCAATCTTCCCTTCAAAGTCGTGGATGAAAAGCAAGCCGTGAAGTTTGCGCGTGAGTACGAACACATCATCATTGACACCCCGGCTAGACCGTCACCGGATGAACTCAAAACTATTGCTGAAGGTTGTGACCTATTAGTACTGCCCACCAGTCCCGATGCTTTAGCACTAGGTGCAACACTTCAGATGGTAGATGCTCTTCATTGTCTCAAGACTAACTACAAAATTCTCTTGACTCTCATCCCTCCACACCCTAACAAGACAGGTGAAGATGCCAAAAACGCGATCGCTAAAGTCGAACTGCCCATTTTCAGCACAGGTATTAGACGCCTTGCTGTGTTTCAAAAAGCGGCGTTAGAAGGTGTACCCGTTAATCAAGTCAAAAGCGACTCCTACGCGGGTATAGCTTGGCGTTGTTACTTTGAAGTGGGGAAAGAGATTCTGCCATGACTAACAAAAAGGACGGTAGTCGGTTTGATGCTCTGTTTGGTGCTGCCAAACAAAAAGAGCAGACAAGAGAGCCGACCGACTCCAAGCCAGTGCGTAAGTCTAAAAGCACCGACCCCGATTATGTACGCACGACAGTTTACCTCCCTAAGCAACTGCACAAGCAACTCAAAGCGGCGGCGGCTGATGAAGAGCGGGAGATGAGCGACATCGTTAAAGAGTTGGTCGAGCAATGGTTGAAGTCGAGAACCCCCGATTAGATGTCTAGATGTTTGAATGTCTAGATGTTTAGATGACTAGATGTCGGGTAGCGTACACTTAGCTCTAGGGGCTTTTTCTGATCGACAGACTCTGCACCGCCCTACGCTTGACCTCCTCACCTCGGCGATCATACTTCGCGGTTGTCACTGGTGAGGCATGACCAGCCAGTTTTGATACCGTGACGATATCCACCCCGGCATCCAGCAGGTCAGAACAGAACGTCCTGCGAAAATCGTGCGGTGAAAAAGATACAACACCAGCTTCCTGGGCACGTTTCTGCAAAATCAGCAGCACTGCCTGGGGGGTCATGTTCCGATACGAAATCTCTCCCCCTTTGCAGATGGGACACAGCAGCGCTCCCTTTCGCCGACCTCGGAGAGTCAACCAATCCTCCACAAAAGCGATCGCCTCATCTGGCAAATACACTGTCCTATCCTTATCACCTTTGCCACCCCTAACTTCCATTGCGCTAGTGTCAGCGTTAAAGTCCCTCAGTTCTAACTTCACCACCTCAGCCCGTCGCAGACCAGCACCGCGCAGGATGGCAATGAGTGCCGCGTCTCTAGTCCCCTGGAGTGTGGTGTCATTGGTACAAGCGTCCATCAAGGCGGTAATTTCCTTTTGGCTTAATGCCCTCCCTCTGAGCTTTTTACTCGACTTAATACTGGGCAGATCCACAGCCTGTGCGTAGCTTTGGGCATCCATCAATTCCAATTTACGAGCTTCTCTCAACACGCGCTTTAAGGCACACATCATCTTTTTAGCCGTGGCTGGAGAGTGTTTTTCCACCAGTACAGCCTGCACGGCGGATGTGTGCTGATACCTTAAGAGTGCCCAGTTTAGGGTGTCGGCATCACACTCGCCCTTAGTGAGCAGAGAAGCGATCGCATCCAGGGCTTGCCGCATTGTTGGCTTAGACCCAGCGCTGAGGCTTCTCAGGTACACCGTGGCTGGATGCAGCGTCAGCGGCATCGGTGTACTCAGTTTCAGTTCAGATGTCAGGGTCTGGCTCATTGGCTTATCAGAACTGAGCTTCTAGCAAGCTATTGTTTCATGGAATGCGATCACTCAACACAAAGCAACTGTCATGTTGCGCTAGAGAGACCTGATTGTTACGCTCACAGCTTCTTTAAATACATATAACCAGAGTAAACCCCACCATCGGTACTAGACCCGATGGTGGGTAGACGGTGATGAACTCACGCTATCCAGACGAATCCCTCGCTGATTGGCACAACAGGCTGGGATTAACACAGGAATAACAATCGAACACTTGCGGAACTGGTGATTGGGGTAGCATAGCGAGAAGAAAAATTCTGCTAGCTTCTTTATATGATTAAATCTAATTCGTGGCAACTGTTCCAGTCCTTTTTAGTCTTTCTCCAAAAGCTCCTTATCGCCGCCCATTGGCGAGCGCTACTGCTACTCTTAATAGGCGTGTATTTACCGTTGCAGGGCTTCGGGGCGCTTGCTGAGGAGGTTTGGGAGAACGAAGGAGGGTTCCCGTGGGATGTGCCTACCCTGTTAGCCATTCACCTAACAGCATCACCGCAACTGGACGTTTTTGCAGTGACGCTGACTAAGTTTGGCGTCTATTGGGGTGTGTTTCCAGTCGCCTCTGTGATGGTGCTGGTGTTTTTGATTCGACAACGGTGGCAATCGCTCATGTACTTGCTCACTACCCTTCTAGGAAGCATCATCATTAATCGTAGTGTAAAGATCCTACTCCATCGAGTGCGTCCCCACCTGTGGGTTTCACCAACTCCAGAGTTAGACTTTGGATTTCCCAGTGGTCATGCCATGTCCAGCATGACACTCGTGGCAGCTTTGGTAATTTTGACTTGGGGCAGTTACTGGTGCTGGATGGTTCTGATTTTTGGCGGCTTATTTGTGTTAGCAGTTGGCTGGACACGGCTCTACTTGGGGGTTCACTATCCTAGTGACATTCTGGCAGGCTGGATGGCTTCAATAGCCTGGGCAGTGGGGGTTAGTTTGCTGATTAGACCGCATTTAACCAAACCAAACGCCGTAAGTGAGGTCGAACCTTCAACTGAACCCTGACACGAAGTTGCAATCAAAGAGATATTACTTCGTTAAGCACTCCTCAATGGACCATCCGAACTGTTCCCACATCGACAACTTGTTCCAGTCCTTAATGAACTCGGACAGCTTCCCATTCTCCACCTTAAATAGCGCACTAGCCGTCCACCGTGCCTTCTTTCCTGTAGCCAAGATATTCCCATGCGGCGCACCGCTTGCGTGTAGTTCATGGTGGTCGATGACAAAGAGTCATTTCCCTAAAGTTGAAAAATCGTTTTCACCTTAATGACTCACCGTTTTGGTAATCCTCTGCCTAAAGTTGCGATTGAGCCTTTGATAATTGAAGGACAGTTTGAATTGGAGCGCAGCGACGGTCAGATTTGGCTTTCCTGCTTGGGAATGATCGAGATGCCGCCATTGCGCTCTAGCACCGCGTACTTGATCTGATCCATCCGCTCCAACCCTTGCAAAATGCGGGCGGCTATCAGGACATCCTCCTCGTCCACTCGCACCTTTTTCATGCGATCCAATAGCGGTCGCCCCTCGTCAACGATGATCAGGGGTTCATCTTCCAGAATCTTCTCAATTCTCGGCGATCGCTGCTTCAATAGGGACAGACCAATATTGATTCCGACCAACGTCACGATCACCAAGAAGGCATTTGTCAGCGAGAAATCCTGACCCAATAGTGCTTGCTGAGTCGCCTCACTAATAATCAGCAGCAGTACGAAGTCAAAGGTTGTGATCTGAGCGATGGAACGCTTTCCACTAAGGCGGAAGATTAACAACAAGAAGAAATAGATAGCAGAAGCTCGTAGAACGGCATCCATTGTGACCTCCTCACGCTAGGTAGCAGCACCACTATCGCTGCTAAGGGTAGATAAACTGACTAAAGCTAAGCGGCTGTTTCTCTGCCAATCCCACTTGACCGGATAGCAGCCCAACCTGTTGTGTCTCTAGGTAAAATGTAACCGCTGTGGGTTGGTTGAGTTTGGCTGTACGGAAGACATAGGTTAGCCTTTCGGGTTCAGCCTCGACCCGCTCTGGCTCTGGGATTACCTTCTGAATCTGAACCCCTTCTACGTAATTGCGGTTCAGCCAGACACGAACTTGACCTTCCCGCTCAGCACCTGGTTTGATGTGAATCCGCAGCCTTGTCAATGCTTCAAAGCGTCCAAAGCGCTTGTATTCCAGTTGTAAGGGATCGTCCTTACCGCCTGTAGTCGCGCTACTCAGCGGTCCAGAGCCAAACAGCCCCAGCAGTGCCGCTAGTACCACTAGCCCCATCGCTACCCAACCGACTCGCTGCACTCTCCATGAGCGACGCTGGTAGTCAAGATCCTGGATGAGGTGAATATCACCATTCACCTGCTTAATTTTCGTCACCTTTGTAACCTTCCCACGTCAACTCAGTCCCTTGCATTCAAGCTGCTGTTCTACTAAAGAAAGTAACTGCTACTGTTTCCCACATCTTCTGCCAACGGATTAAACTATCTTTTACCGAAAGAATGAATTAATGTTAATTGTGTTTGTAAAAAGGTATACAAAAACGATTTTTTGTGGTGCCTTCTAGGGAATCATATCCATGTGATTCTGCAATGTGTCCGGTAAGGTATCTGTGTCTTCGTTACTCAGGAGGAGAAGGATTATCTCGGTGTTTACCCGCAACCCGAGGTAGTTGCGATCAATTTGGTAGAGGCTGCCAACCCGCTCGTGCAGGTTGCTCAGTAATGGTCGTTCCTAATTGTTTTGAACAAAAACTTTAGAGGTTCAGGAATTACGCACTTGAACCAGAAATCTAGCTCCCCCTTAGCCTCTCTTGAAAAAGGGGGAACTATATAGCCCAACTTATCTAACTGTTATTGGTTCAAGTGCCTTTACGGGTTGCAAATACACCTTTTGGACGTACTCCTTCACCATGCGATCGCTATTGAAAAAAGGAGCAACGGTTTTAATCGATGCCTTCATCATTGCAATCCAGCGATGAGGCAATCCTTCTTCATCGCGATCGTAGTAACAGGGGATGATTTCTTTCTCTAATAGCTGGTAAAGAGATTCAGCATCTAATTGGTTTTGTAACTCCGGGTCATCAACAGATGTGCCATCTCCAATTGCCCAGCCATTAAGACCTTTGTCACCTACTGTTGTTTGATACGCTTCAGGCCACCAACCATCGAGAATGCTGCAATTAATCACACCATTGAAGCTCGCTTTTTGACCGCTAGTACCGCAAGCTTCTTGAGGTCGTATGGGATTATTCAGCCACAAATCCACGCCTTGAACTAGCTTCTCGGCAATGTGCATATCGTAATCTTCAATAAAAACAATTCGGTTTTTCAGGTCGGGATGATGGCTCCACTCGACCAACCGTTGCATAATCTCCTTGCTCTTGTCATCAGCTGGGTGAGCTTTACCAGCAAAAACGATTTGCACAGGTCGTTCTAAGTTACAGATAATTGCCCTAGCGCGATCGGGGTCGTGCATAATTAGATCACCACGCTTGTAGCTACTGAAACGACGGGCAAAGCCAATGGTCAGCACATTGGGGTCAAACAAGCGTTCAGTTTCTTGGATCGATTCGTCTGAATCTCCCCGCTTTCGCCTTGTGAGTTGCACATGGGAACGGACAAAAGCAATCAGTCGTTCTTGGAGGCGCTGGTGACGCCACCAAATTTCGCGATCGGGAATTTCGTCTACCCTTTCCCACACCCTTTCGTCTATTTCTCGATTTGCCCAATCTTCACCTAAGTATTGGTCATATAAGTCAGACATTAAGGGAGCTGTCCAAGTATGGGCATGGATACCGTTGGTCACATAGTCGATCGGAACTTCATCCACACAACACTCAGGGTACAAACCCGACCACATCTGGCGGCAGACTTCGCCATTAATTTTACTGACTCCATTTGCCGCCTTACACAGTCGTAAGGCTAAAACCGTCATGTTAAACGAGTCTTCATCATCTTCACTGGGCTGCTTTGCCAGCGCCATAAATTCCTGCTTTGAGAGTCCCAGTTGAGACCAGTAGTGGGAAAAGTAATGGTCTACCTGTTCACTAGAGAAGGCATCATGACCTGCTGGAACAGGGGTGTGAGTGGTAAAGACGCCCTTGCCTCGCACAGAGTCTTTCACTTCATCAAACGTCTTGCCCGTGCGTTCCATCTCTAGACGGGCCACTTCCAGCATGGCAAAGGCAGCATGACCTTCGTTGAGGTGGTAAATCTGTGGTTCATAACCCAAACGTTGCAATACTCTCACGCCACCGATTCCCAAAAGAATCTCTTGAGAAATGCGAGTATCGCGATCGCCGCTATAAAGACGGTCAGTTAAATGACGGTCATTCGGCTCGTTATCCTCACAGTCTGTATCCAGTAGGTAAAGATTGACGCGCCCAACTTGCAGTTGCCAAACTTGCGCTTTCACTAAACGCTTGCCAAGTTGAACCTCGATTGTCAGCGTTTCCCCATCTTCATCCTGGCAAAGTTCTAGAGGTAACTCCTCAACCGGATAATCCCAATACTGCTCTTCCTGCCAGCCTTGAGCGTTTAGGCATTGGTGAAAATAGCCCTGACGATACAGCAAACCCACTCCGACCAAAGGTAATCCCAAGTCAGAAGCTGATTTGAGGTGGTCGGCTGCCAAAATTCCTAAACCCCCTGCATAGGTTGGCAGACACAGACCAAAGCCATATTCAATTGAGAAATAGGCTATAGGTTGCTGCCTACTGAACTGGGAAGCTTCTCGACTTGCCCAGGTATCCGTTGCTTGCATATATTGCTTAAACTGGTCTGCCAAAGCTTTGACACGTTTAATGTAATGCGGGTCAGTAGCTAACTGAGCCAACCGTTCTGAAGGCAGACATTCCAGGAGTTTTACTGGATTATGATGATACTGCTCCCACATTTGGGGACTAATACTGCGAAAAATTGACACTTGCTCTGAAGTCCAACTCCACCAGAAGTTGAACGCTATGTCTACCAAAGAATGCAGAGGATAAGGAAGTTTGGCTTGTAAATGCTCTTTGAGAGGCGTTTTTACCGGGCTGCTCATCGATTCGTTAGTATTTATTGATAATTTATTGACAATTAAGCCTTAGACACACTACAAGTCTTACCAACCAAACTAACAAAACTTAATTGAATTTTACTAAGACTTTAGTTAGATTCAAGCTAACTTAAAAAAATCTATTTCTCGACAGATTATAAAAGCTTTAACTATCAACCAACCTCTGGCGGATGTACAAAAAACATCACTTTATCTATGTCGCTAAAATCCCTTCCCTTGAAGTTTTGTGGGAAGAGAACTGTTATTTGTATTGAGAGTTACAAATTAACTTAATGCTTAAGTATTCCTGTGGCTGAAGTTGTGGAAAACCGGGGATGTTAAGATTTGGTTAAGTAAGTTAAGCAAAAAATTAACACAGGTTCACGGTTCGCTCAATGATAGCCCAGCCAGGAATTGGGCTAACTTGTGCAGCGTCTCTAGGAGTGGGTGTAGGTAATGAGGGAAATGTTTTTTAGTTCTAGCGATTGGCAGAGTATTACCGTCAGACTGGCTGTTGCCCTATTTGTAGGAGGCACAATTGGTTTTAATCGCCAGCAGCACGGTAGACCCGCCGGGATCAGAACTTTTATGATTGTGAGCCTGGGAGCCGCCCTATTTGTGATGATTCCCTTGCAGATTGAGTTGGACAAGAGTTTTGATCTGAATGTGATGGCTCAGTCCACTGCTCTTAATGCAATGGCTCGAATCACCCAAGGTGTAGCGACTGGCGTTGGGTTTCTGGGAGCGGGAATGATTCTGCGACAATCTCGTCGGGAACTTGGCATCGAAGAAGTTAAGGGGTTAACGAGTGCCGCCACGATTTGGCTAGCAGGCGGACTGGGAGCTGCCGCAGGCTGTGGTCAATGGCGGATGAGTTTGATTGGAACATTCTTTGCGCTAGTGGTTCTCAGTGGACTCAAGAAACTCAAAAAGTCAAACTTGATTTGTTTAGATAATGACTTGCTCCGGGAGACACAAGAGTCGGACGCAGCCAGGGTAGCCAGAAAAGCATTCAGGCAATGATTTAGACAGGAAACATCAGGAGTATCTTTGCTCGCATCAGCCCACCGACTATTGTTCAAAAGCTTAGTTCAATGCTGGAGTTTTAAGACAAAATTACATGAAGTCATTGACCTTGACCGTTCAGAATCGCGAGCAAAATGCGCTTCACGTTTCCACCAAGATAGGCTTTTGTAGGATAGCTACTAACTCTATCTTTTTATAGTTCGCTTTCTCTGTCCCCAGGTGGATTAGACAAATCGTAACTTTTCATTACGATGCCAGTAAATTGAACAGTGGAAAGCCTACTTAAATTATGGCATTATCACCCCTACAGGGTACATATTTAGTAGATGTCTAGAGATGTCTAGAATTTTTTAGCTGCTTGAAGTAGCTCTGAACATAAATTAGATCGAGGTAAAAGAACAGCATGAGAATTTTCTTTTGGGTGACTTTATCTTTTGTAGTTGTTGGAGCGATATCGCTACTTCTTCAACCCATTATTGATATTCATTAATTCCGGGCTGCTTGCCAACAAAAAGACCAGTTGATAGTTCACTTTAGCTCGGACATTGAAAGGGCTAAAGTTTATCCACTATTCTCTCTCGTAGTCTCCTATAAAACAGCCACCAATTAATGAATAGAGGAGAAGAGAATTACTCTCTTTTGACATCCGCCTCTATTTTCTCAAAACGATGAAATAAAACATTTTTGTAAGCAGGTTTAGACAACTTATGAATTATCTTGTTGCCGTTTTACCAGACCGAATCAAAGCAGAAGAAGCCTATTCTGCCCTTGAAAAAGAAGGCTTACCAACTCACCAAGTTGACATTTTGGGAAATGGATACAAAAGTGCTGATGAATACGGACTGATTGACCCCAATCAGCAAGCTCGCAAAGGCGCTACTCGACTGGTCTACTGGCTGATTCCCTTTGGATTTGCAGCGGGTTACGCCTTTAACTTGTTGACGGGAATTGAAATTATTCCCGCAGGCGGTGTTATTAACCCACTTATTGGCGGTCTATTGGGAGCTGCTTCTGGCGCACTGGGGGCTTTTGTTTCCGGGGGTTCTACGGGTTTAACAGTTGGGAGCGGTGATGCTTTACCCTACCGCAACCGCCTCAATGCTGGGAAGTACCTAATTGTGGTGAAGGGTACGGAGGAATTAACCCGTCAGGCAACTCGCGTACTGCGCCAGTTTGAGCCTGAAAATATTCAAGGTTATGCAAAGCCTTCTGGAGCGTAAATAACAGCTATGCAAACAACTCTAGACCGATCGCCCGTCTGCACTTAAAGCACCACATCCCCTACGGTTTGCATGGCAGTTTCGCGCAACTCGCGTGAACGAGTTGGAGAGGAGAAGGGAAAAAAGAGAAAGGTAGTAATAAAGGTAATTTGTAATATGAATTTTCCCAAGCAGCTCTCACTAAAATTAAAGTTTTTTTTCGGGTCGCTCTTCTACCTAAAGTACGTCCCACACTCACACCTCTACTCACGCAAGCGCGATCGCCTCGAACGCCAATTTGCCCCTGCACCCCCTTGTGAAGGGTTCAACAAACCCGGAAAACTCATAAAGGCAGAACCGACAGAGCAAGGCGCTAACTTCTACTTTGAGC
>CADCTM010000548.1:0-456 GCA_902805485.1 uncultured Coleofasciculus sp.
AAATGTCTTCCTCGACCCTCTAAATGATATCCAAGTTGTCTCGATCAATGCCCAAGGCGGAACATCTGGCAGGGGAGGCAGCGTTGATATTACCACTGACCAATTTTTCCGGGCAACGGGGACTTTCACTGATCGAAATGGCATAACAGCCAGTATTTCTACGGCGGGAGGACTTGGAGGTAGTCCGATTACGATTCGACATGGAGGAGGACTCCGGGGGACTTCCTTTGATGTGGGAAATGCAACCCTCAACGGAACAACTGGTGCGATCGCTGATGGAATAGATACAATTTCACCATTACGAATATTTCCCGGTCCTTACAAACTGGGCAACATCAGCGTTATTACTCCATTTTTTCCAGTGGAAGCGCTGCTGACTAATCTCATCAACCAGCCCTTACGGCAACCCAATTCAGCAATTAGTCTTAACTCAATTGATTCCCTAGAAATTGATAC
>CADCTM010000548.1:466-2061 GCA_902805485.1 uncultured Coleofasciculus sp.
GTATTTAGAACTACAACCGACTCAGAGTATATCTTTAGCAGAAGCTCGTGGGATACTTCGCAAAAATCAGGCAGCAACGGGTGTGAAATCCGCACTAATTTATGCCGTATTCGTACCTGCTTCCCCGACACCAAAAGCAGCAGAGGAAACGGTTAACCCACTTGAAAATCCTTCTTCACGCCTGCTCAATCGCACTCCCCAGGAAAACGACCAATTAAAGTTAATCTTGGTGACAGCAGATGGTAAACAAATTCAGCATCGCCTGCCGAAGACTTCACGGGGCAATGTACTGCAAGTTGCCAAAATATTCCGAGGTAATGTTACCGATCCAAGACAACCAAGCAAGGACTATTTACCAGCAGCGCAGCAACTTTATCAATGGCTGGTGGCACCGCTCAAGTCGGATTTACAAGCGCAAGGCATCCAAAATCTGGTGTACATTACGGATGTAGGCTTGCGCTCCGTGCCCCTGGCTGCCCTCTACGATGGTCGGGAATTTTTGATAGAGCGATACAGTGTCGGTAGGATGCCCAGTCTCCGTTTAACTAATACCAACTATCAGGACATCAAGAAGTCTCAAGTGCTGGCGATGGGTGCGTCGCAGTTCATCGATCAAAATCCCTTGCCAGCGGTACCACTGGAGTTGTCTCTCATCACTCCCCAGTTGTGGCAAGGGAAGTCCTACCTCAACTACGCTTTTACTTTAAATAATCTGAAAACCCAGCGCCGCCAGAAGCCTTTCGGCATCATTCACCTAGCTACCCACGCTCACTTTAAGCCTGGGACACCGAGTAACTCTTATATTCAACTAGGAAACGGCAAGCTATCGCTCAACCAGTTGCGGCAATTAGGCTGGAATAACCCCCCTGTGGAGTTATTGGTACTCAGTGCTTGTCGCACGGCACTGGGAGATCGGGAGGCAGAATTGGGCTTTGGGGGGTTAGCGGTGCAAGCGGGTGTTAAGTCAGCTTTAGGGAGTGTGTGGAATATCAGTGATGAAGGGACGTTAGGGCTGATGAGTGAGTTTTATCAGCAGTTGCAGAAAGCACCGACTAAAGCTGAGGCGTTGCGGCAGGCGCAACTGGCGATGCTTAAGGGGAAAGTCCGCGTCAAGGGTGGGGAGTTACAGACTACAGGAGAGAATGTGCCTCTGCCGCCGGAACTGGCAAAGCTGGGAGATATTGATTTCTCTCATCCCAATTACTGGTCTGGATTCACAATGATTGGTAGTCCTTGGTAGTTAGGGAGCTGGGAACTGTGGTCATCAAATTTTATCAGCGACTCACCTTACTTTCACTCACTTTAGTTCTAGAGCTAGTGACGAGCGGTATCTTGCCAGCTAGGGCAAAATCTCAATATCCTGAACAACAGCGATCGCTTTTCGGGAGTGGCGAACTCCTCGCCCAACGCCGCGCCCGTCTTCGCTTCCGAGTCCCCAATGTCAGATCGTCCCGGAATCTGTCTGGGGCAGCAGCACGAGGTAACTGTGGCCTTGATGGAGTCAAAAACATCCAGATGAAGGCGTTGCTACCTAATACCAGTATCGGCTTAACTACATCTGAAAAACCAACATTCTTTTTTCAGATTTCTCCCAC
>CADCTM010000549.1 GCA_902805485.1 uncultured Coleofasciculus sp.
CCAAGAGGCTTTATTGCCTCAATAGATTTTTGCAACACAACCGTTGAAGGACTTCTACCCTACCAGACAGCCTGGTTTTTTGAACAAAACCCCAGTGATCAGGGTAGGCTTTTCTTGTAAGCGATTCATGCAAACTCTTTTCTCTCAGGCTTTGAGGGCATTGAATCAAATTAGCATGAGGATTTCTGAGCTGATTGTCTGCTCGCATTGCATTAGTTTAGGGACGCAACAACGATTACAATTTTGCTACTCAACTAATGAATCCAGCCATTTACAATCGCTTGATAAATTGCCTGATAGCGAGTTTGAGCTTTAAGCTTTTTGAGAGCATTATTCACATGGAACTTCACGGTACTCTCACTAATAATGAGGAGATCGGCAATATCGCGATCACGCAATCCTTTTGTTAGAAGGGTCAGAACTCCTAACTCTCGTTCTGACAAGGTCTGCTGCACTTCAGCATCTGGCTTAATTCCCCAAAGTTTGCCACAGTTGACGGCTTCTAACGCTTGTCGCAATTGCTCTGGGCTAATTGACAAATCAACTTTAGCTTTGATTCCTTTCGGTAGAGCCTGAGTTCCTTGCTGAATCCATAACACACGCTTTGTCGATTGAATCTGCGCGATATCATCTGTGAGAATTGGTATATCCTCATCTGTTCTTTTGAGAACCCTAATGCCTGCCAAAAAGGCCAGGTGAGTAAATGCTTGTTGCAGAAGCGGTAAACAGCACTGAATCTGCAATGGCTCGCCCAACTGCTCACGAACGTATGGAACTTTGAGGACAACCTGAATCGTTCGCTGATTAATACTGGGTTGGGTTTGCAGAACTCCACCCAAACAGGAAACAGTGAAAAATAGATTGCCCAAGATAGACTCTATCCAATCATCTAGATTGCGACTAGCCAAATTCATGGTCGGAACAATTGCTTCGAGTACAACAGCATCTTTTTTGTAGACGAGCCTACAGTAGGCACATTCAATTTTATTGAGGATTTCCGCTGCCTGTATAAACACATAAGCCACAGGTAGAGTTAGAGGTTGCTCAGTCCCAACAAGGGTTAAGCGGGAACTCAGGATGCTGGCAAGTTGATCGGATAGCGTAAGGTGGTTAAATATCGGACTGCGAGTTGAAGACTGCCAGCTCTGTTTTTCTTTCTGGTAGTGAAAGGCTGTATCTAACGCGATCGCTACAGTTATACAGAGCGTTTGCAAAATTTCCAAAAACTCTGGCTCCATTTCATGGCAGCTAAAGGTTGCCAAAACTCCAACCACTCTGTCTTTAATCGCTAAGGGATAACCTGCAAATCCACGAATATTGTTGGCAATTGCCCACTCTCTATTACCCACCCAAGGTTCAGCAGTTAAGTTGTTGCTCAAGAAGGAAACCCGATTCTGCGCTATTTTGCCAACTTTATAGGCACCTAGCGGGATTCGAGCAAACGATCCATTGGTATGAGTATATAAACCCGAGGAAGCAACCAATTTCAGGCTTTTTTGGTCTGGTTCTAGAAGCCAGACTCGGGCAAGAGCACAATCAAATTTTTCAACCAACCCATCCGTTACCCCATGTGCAATCTCCTCTGGTTCCATACATCCAGAGAAGCCTTGAGCAATCTCGTTCCCTTGCTGTAAATCAAACAAGATTCGAGTTGGATCGAGTAATTCTGTTAGCGGGTCAGCCATCTGAATGTCAACTAGAGTCTTTAACCTAATTGGGGGGTAGATTTAGCCCTGTCTCTGTATCTCAAATTACAAAAGTCTTTCCATAATCAAACTGCGCAAGAAATCACCCTGCAGCGCAAAGTACGTGGGGTGGCCCAAAAGGGGTAGTGTTGCAAAAAATCTAGGAAACACTATTTGTAGGGCTAGAATTGCAACTTACAACCCTATAGGTAGAGTTTGAGAAGGTTTTTGCAACACTACCCCGATTTTTGCAACAAAGCCCATGTGAATGCCTGCTACTTCAGGAGATAGCTTGGAACATAAGCAGCATTTTTCTTGGCTACTTTCCGCCAAAGCAGTTGATTTGATAATGCCTCTTGTATCTATTCAATAAACTGAATGAACCGTACTTTGGGCTGGGATAGATGACTGTACTTAGCAGACTTGTTTTCAATTTCTTGCAGTTGCTCTAGAGCTAGACCACAAGGCCTGCCATACTTTGCCTGAACGCGATCACTAGCAATTTCCAAGGCTGTACGGGATCGCTCCACAAAATCGTCAAGGGCATAGTCACTGTTCGGCGTGAAATAATTTTTGACGACTAAAGAAGGGCAATAGCAAGCTTCCTGAGAACCATCAGGCCATTGAATTTGAAAACGGATTTCAGGCATAGGATGTTAGTAGTTGCTGATAGTGGTGCAGGTGCATTCTGGCGGAGGCTTCCCAGGTATAACTGGCTAGAACAGATTGACTTTGCTGCACTAAAGAGATGGAATAATCGGACTGAACGATTGAGCGCATGGCTTGAGCAATCGCGTCTGGAGAATTAGGGTCAACCAGGAGGGCATGGGTTTGTGAAAGAAATTCGGTGAATGGAGGTTGGTTGGACGTAATGACCGGGAGGCCAGAGGCAATCGCCTCCAGTACAACCAATCCCCACCCTTCTTTCACAGAGGGAAAGATAAAAGCATCCGCAACTCTGTACAAAGCAGGTAGCTCTGAATCTAGAATTACTCCTGTTAACACTAGAGAACGACCAATTTCTATTTGCAACTGGTGAGCAAGTGCAAAAAATTCATCTCGATAAAACTGGTAGTCAAACAGTGTCGCTCCACCGGCGATGAGTAACTGAGCAGTCGGGTACTCCTTCAATACTTGCCCGAACGCCTGTAGTAATCGGATGGAGTTCTTGCGCGGTTCAATCCCACCAACTGTTAAATAGATGGGAGAACCATTCAATTTCCACCGCTTAATAAGTGTAGGTTCTAAGCCGCTGAGAATAGGTGAGAATCGCCACAAATTAATCCCATTCAGGACCCGCGGGGCGTGGATTTGGTATTGTTGCTGAAGTTCTGCCTGCCATCGATTGCTAACACAAAAGCAGAGATCCGCTTCACGAATCGAACGCTCCTGGCACTGTTGAAGGTAGGGGCTGATATAGTCTTCAATGTGGTGGACCGTCCTCAAAAAATGAGGAATTTGTCGCTCTTGTCGCAAAATAGCTAAAGCATTGGCACTGATGCAGTCTTGAGCGTGGTAGCAATCATAGGTTGGATTGGATTGTTTTAGATACTCAACAAATTCTTGAATGCGTTGTCTAATAAGTGCATCGATTTCAGTCGGAGCAGGATGAGCCGGAATAGGCTCATAATCACAACTTAGAGGGTAGTCAAATCCATTTCCGTCTTTATCTAATGCATAGATACAAACCTGATGTCCTAAATGATGAAATGCTTCAGCAAGCTCTAGCGTATGAATAACGCTTCCTCTTGGCTTAGTAGAATAGGTCAATAAGGCAATTTTCAAGTTAGTTGGCTGTGAAGCCTGCAGCAAGTCCCAATCAGTGCCACCAGCAACAAGTATGGATTGGCGCATTACGTCCCTTCCCCTTTTGAGAACCCAGTTAATTTCTGCTGAGATAAATCCCAAAACACAATAGATTCCTGGCCTGATCGCAACACAAGTTGCTGGGTTGGCTCAACTTCTCCAACTACCTGACAGACTAAGCTTTGCTGCTGAAAATAAGATTGAATTACCGAAGCATTATCAGGATGAACGCTAAGAAGAAACCCGTAGCTGGGAAAACTGATCAGCCACCGTTCTAGAGCTAATTCTTTTGGATAGGGAACCTGGTCTAAATTCAAAACTGCTCCACAGCCGGAGGTTTCTAACAACATCAGAAGAGTGCCAATAATCCCTCCATTGCTGATGTCTTTGCCAGCTTTGCATAACCCCTTTTCCGCTAGATATGGCAGAATCGCAAGATTCTCACGCAGTTGAATCGGATCAGCGGTTGTTGCGGCATCCCAAAAGGGGTATTTAGAATGAGATTTACCCCGAAAATCGGTTGCAACGAGTAGTAAATCACCAGGTTGAGCATCAAAGCTATTGATTAGTCGCTTTGCCCGTCCTAGGATAGCAATGGCTAGAGCGTTGTAGGGACTATGGCAATTGGTATGCCCACCGACAATCGGGACGTTGTAAGCTTCGGCGGCTGCCTTCATTCCCTCCCAAATGGATTGAGTACTACTCGGGGACTGGCTCCAGAGAGTATCTACAACGGCAATTGGACAGCCTCCCATTGCATAGATATCATTAACATTCACCATTACTGCAGACCAGCCGGCAAACCAGGGTTCTGTCTCTAGAAATTGAGGTAAAATGCCCTCAGCTGCTAATAGCAAATACCCTTCCCCATCCGGAATTGCAGCGCAATCATCTCCCAGTAGAATATTAGAAGAAGCCCACTGCGCCCCGACTGCCAAGGCTTGTGATGCGGTTTGAATATCTTGCTTGTGCAGAAGGCTGAGAGATTGTCGAAGTTGTGTGGTGAGGGCCGATAGCATCAGGATGCCTCTCTTGCCAAAATAGATAGCAGAGGACGAGGTTCAATGCCGGGGGGATAAAAGCTTAAATCAGCTTCCATTAAATGATGCGGCCGATCGCAAATTATGATCTCTTTTAATGAATGCCAGTGAAGCCTTTGAAAAAAGCGCATATTTTGCAATTGCACCGTCGCTAGAAACTGTTTGCAGCCCCAAGTGTTGGCAGTTGTGACAGCTTTATAGATGAGGCCTTTGCCAATTTGCCACCCTCTGCGGTAGTCCAGATGCGTGCCTAATCTACCGCCATACCAGATACCCGGTTCAACTTCATAAATTCGGACAACTCCGACTACCTGATTGGTATCAGTTGCGTTCACGGAGCCTTCCCCTTGAGAAATCGCCACAATGGGATACGAAATTTGGTCAACCTCATCCACATCGTTTCCTTGAAATAGCTGTTGTTCTTCAGCAAAGATAGAGCGACGAAGTGCAAAGTAATCAGCTATTTCCTGAGAATCCGTTGCCACTTTGAATTGGTAAGTCTTCATTGCAATTGAAAATTGAGTTTTAGCTTTGGACCAAGAGCCATGAACTAGTTTTCAAAGTTGGAGAGGGCAGAGCAAGCACCACACTTGGCACAACCTGCTTTGATTTCTTCTGATGACATTCCTGCCTGCTTCAACATGACGCCTACCTGTTCATACAGCGCAAACATAAACTCACTTTTCGGAGCAGGATGATTTGCTAGTGGGGTCCCGGTGATCGGAACAAAGGGTACAACGAAGGGATAAACCCCGATTTGAATCAGGCGATCGCAAACATCCAGCAGTGTTTCTAAGCTGTCTCCCAGCCCTGCCAGTAAATAGGTATTCACCTGCCCTGAATCAAAAACTTTCACTGCTGCTGCAAACGCCTCAAAGTAGTACTCCACAGGCACTGTTGCTTTACCAGGCATAATTTCTGCCCGAACTTGGGGATCAGCTGCTTCTAGATGCATCCCTAAACTGTCAATCCCTGCTGCTTTCATGCGATTGAACCAGATGAAATCATCAGGCGGTTCGCATTGGGCTTGAATGGGAAGATTGACTCTGGCTTTAATCGCTTTGGCACATTCGGTGAGGTAGGCTGCACCGCGATCGCTCGGGTTTGGCGTTCCAGTCGTCATAACCATTTGCTTGACCCCATCGAGCCGCACGGCTGCTTCTGCAACTTCAGCCAGCTGAGTGGGGGTTTTCCGAGCAATGGTTCTACCTGCTTCCAGCGATTGCCCAATCGCGCAAAACTGGCAAGAGGTCGCTGTATCGTTATAACGCATACAGGATTGGAGAACGGTTGTTGCTAAAACGTCGCGACTGTGCAACAAAGCAATTTGACTGTAAGGAATACCGTCAGCCGTAGAGAGGCTGTAAAACTGGGGTTGGGCAGGGAACTGGATCAGTGCAATCGACTTCGGCGTGGCGGAGCCAATCATTTCTTGATCCAATTGGACAGCCATCTTGTTTGTTGCCTTGTCAATCCCTACACTGTAGGGTGACTGAGCGGCAGTGCTGTTATAAATCGGCACCATTACCGTTGTACCCTCCACGGTTACAGCTTTGTGATCAGAGGGACCGGCCCCACCTTTGCGCCCTGCAACTCCAACTTCATGCTCAACTAGCTTCAGCCCATGAGTTTGAAGCTCTACGATTAACTGCTGTTTATTCATAAATCGGGTTTATGTCCCTACTGAAACTTTCTTTCAGACTCTTGAATCGGAATATCGTTAATGCTGGCTTCTCGCCTCTGCATCAAACCGTTGTCGGCAAACTCCCACTGTTCGTTGCCATAAGCCCGGTACCAGTAGCCAGAATCGTCGTGCCATTCATACTCAAATCGGACAGAGATTCGATTGCCGGTAAAACTCCAAAGCTCTTTTTTGAGGCGATAATCCAACTCTTTAGCCCATTTGCGCTCTAAAAAGGCTGCGATCGCTTCACGCCCACTGAAAAATTCAGCCCGATTTCGCCACTGGGAATCCTTTGTATAGGCTAGGGTAACTTTCTGTGGATCACGAGTATTCCAAGCATCTTCTGCAGCTTGAACTTTGGCTTTGGCCGTTTCAAAAGTAAATGGCGGTAAGGGCGGTTTTATTTCCATCACTTAAGGGTTTTGCATTAGAGGTTCCGGGTCAGAGGTCAGTTTTAAGTGCTGGTTTATTGTTTCTTCAGAAGCCTGGGTGCCATCTGCTACTTCTTCCATCACTGCTCGGGCATTTAAGTTAACCTGCAATTGCAATAAATCGGGGCGAGAATAGTGACCGACAGAATCCATCATTCGCTTCCGTTTGGTAATTAGCGAGAAATCCAAATCTGCGATCGCGATTCCCTCACCTTCGGTAATAGGCGTACACAGGTGATTTCCTTCCGGCCCAATAATTGCCGTATTGCAACCGCCACTCAACACTCGCTGCAATTTTTCATCGGAGGTAATTTGTCCAACCTGCTCTGGAGAGAGCCAACCTGTCGCATTCACCACAAAGCAGCCGGATTCGAGTGCATGATGGCGGATCGTTACCTCAATCTGGTCAGTAAAGATTTGTCCAACCAGTGAACCAGGAAATTGGGCACAGTGAATTTGTTCGTGCTGTGCCATTAATGCAAATCGAGCAAGGGGGTTATAGTGTTCCCAGCAAGCCAGGGAGCCTAGCTTACCAACAGCCGTATCTAAAACCCTCAACCCAGAACCGTCTCCTTGACCCCAAACCATTCGCTCATGGTAGGTTGGCGTAATCTTGCGGCGCTTTAATAGCAAGGTGCCATCCGCATCAAAAACTAGTTGGGTGTTGTAAAGTGATCCATTATCTCGCTCATTCACCCCCAGCACTACCACAATTCCATACGAGCGGGCCGCTCTGCTTACGGCATCGGATACTGGGCCCGGAACGATTACGGCTTCTTCGTAAAGCAGCATATGTTCCTTGCCCATCAACACTGGTGGTAGAACGAATGAGAAATAGGGATAGTAGGGGATCAACGTCTCAGGAAAAACGACCAGTTGAGCACCTTCGTGGGCAGCTTTTGCGATCGCCTGCAACACCTTCTCTGTCGTTCCATCTCGACTGAATAAAACCGGGCTGATTTGTACTGCTGCCGCTCGTAATGTACCTGAGTAATCCATAAGACCTCCAAGTAAAGCGATAAGGCTTGAGTTGCTATTTCAAAATATCAACTCAAAAACCAACACTATCCAGCATTTAGACCGTCCAAGTATCCAAAATGAACGCTCCTTCTTTACGGTGCATTAGCATCAAATCCAATACATCAAGGGGGTTGATTGGGCGGATGCCAGGGATGAGAGAAGGCTCGCCGTGTCCATAAAGTGCTTGCATGGAAAAGCGGCAAGCATAGACTTTGCCACCCTCAGAAATAAATTTGCTGATCTGGTTGTTAAAGTTTTGCTGACCGGGAAATGGCTCATCGCCAATTTTGGGAAAGCCCCGTTGAATACCCAGCGTTATCCCTGGACCGTACAGCAGAACCGAGGTTTCAAATCCCTTGCGGAGCAAGCGGGTTGCTTGCAATAGGTTTACTAGGCCAATTGACCCTTCAAACGCAACGGTGTGGAACGTGACTAATGCTTTCTCGCCAGGTTCAGCTTTGACATCGGGAAACACTTTCTCTTCGTAATCGACAAAGAAATCGCCAGCTTTATGAGCAGGAGCGGTTACTTCAGGCATAATTTCCTCCTTATCGTTAAAAATTGGAACGTTAAATGGGGGTTTCAGAACTGATGTTTACTTGAAGCCTCAAAACACCTAGCTCTAAATCGCGGAGTGGGAGAACCAGACATCCGCTTAACCTCTAGCAAACTTTGGTTGTGCTGCAAGGTTAAGTGCTAGCAGAGGAAGTGGTTAGTATCTTGCAATACGAAAATTTTAGTTCTAACAATAAGACCAGGGGTAGCAGTACTTAATGCTTAAAACAATTTCTAATTGTCATTAAACACCTATCTAAATCGATAGGTTGCTGACAATCCTTTCGCGACCTACACTACGAACCAAGCAAATATTCATTGACGATGCTCCAAGCGCTCGAAGACGTCACCTTTTTTCTTGACACAATGTAATCAGCCAAGTAACTAGCATCCCGAGCTATTCCCGAAAACCTTCCTGAACCCCACGTATACAACCAGGGGAGCCCCAAGAAGTACAATCCTTGCACACCTGTTACACCGCGATTGTGACCGGGATAACCCTTGCCATCAAACACCGAAATCTCTATCCAACTAAAGTCGGGCTGGTACCCAGTAGACCAAACAACAGCGCCTATATTAGCCTTTTCATAATCAAGCTTTAGAAGTGCTTCCTCAGGCTCCCAAACGGGTTTGTAGGCGGGTTCTGTGGGTGCTTCTATTTGATTTTTTTCAATGAATGCATCAATGCTTTTCTTGATGTTATTAGCAACCGTATCCGCTCTATCCAAATTTTGCTTCAGGTCGTCCCAAAATTCGAGATGACTACTGCTAATAGTCTTCAACCTTCCATGGAGTTGCATACCCTCTAGAGAAAATCGTCGCAGATCAATCTCGCGTCCCCCATCGCGACCCGTCACATAGTGATTAGTATTGGTTCTAGCTTTCTCTTTCTGGGGATGCTCATCAAGAGACAAATCGTAGTACCCCATTTTATCTAACCAATCGACAACATCTTTCCCACGATATCTGCGTGGTGAGCGCGGAGCACTTCCTACACATAAATGGACTTTTTTACCTGCAAGATGCAAATCCTCAGCAATCTGACAACCGGATTGCCCGGTTCCCACAACCAATACGCCCTTCTCGGGTAACAACTGCGGGTTTTTATATTCAGATGAGTGGATCTGCACAATATGCTCAGGAAGTCGCTCGGCAATTTTAGGTACCTTCGGGATGTGGTAGTTCCCCGCAGCAATTACCACTTGATCCGCTGTGTAGTCTCCCATAGAAGTGGTTAATTCGAAGACGCCTTGAGAATCATTCTTCCGAACTCTCGAAACTTCCACGCCTTCTGTTACAGGAGGGTCAAACGATGCAGCGTAGTCCTCGATATACCTTACGATTTCATCCTTTTGCATAAAACCGTTAGGGTCATCTCCTGGGTAGTGATATCCAGGGAGCTTGCATTGCCAATTGGGTGTCACCAAGCAAAAGGCATCCCAACGTTTCGAGCGCCATGAATGTCCAATCCTATTTTTTTCAAAAACGATATGGTCAAAGCCTCTCTCCTTTAAGCAGTAGCTCATGGACAGACCCGCTTGACCACCTCCTACAATGATGACGGAATAGTGGTTTTTCATTGGCTCCCTTCTCGCTTGCTTGCT
>CADCTM010000550.1 GCA_902805485.1 uncultured Coleofasciculus sp.
CTAATAGATACGCCGGGAATTGATGAAGTTGATGGGGAAACTCGCGAAGCGTTAGCACATCATGTGGCGAAACAGGCAGACTTGATTTTATTCATCATTTCTGGCGATATGACCAAGGTGGAATATGAAGCGCTTTCCCAACTCCGAGATGTGGGAAAACCGATGTTGCTGGTATTTAATAAAATTGACCAGTATCCCGATGCCGATCGCATGGCAATTTACCAGAAAATTCGGGATGAACGAGTACGGCAGTTGCTTTCTCCGGCGGAAATTGTTATGGTTGCCGCTTCTCCTTTAGTGGCGCAAGCGGTGCGACGTGCCGATGGTAGTACGGGGGTACAACGGCGTCCTGGAAAGCCACAAGTGGAGGATTTAAAGTTAAAAATATTGGAGATTTTGCACCGGGAAGGCAAGTCTTTGGTGGCACTAAATACGATGCTTTATGCCGATGATGTCAACGAGCAATTAGTCAAGCGGAAGATGACAATTCGGGATGAAAGTGCCAATCAGATTATCTGGAAAGCAGTGATGACGAAGGCAGTAGCGATCGCCCTTAACCCCGTCACGGTTGTAGACTTACTTACTGGCACGGTGATTGATTTGGTGATGATTCTCACGTTATCGCGTCTCTATGGCATCTCAATGACGCAACAAGGCGCGGTTGGATTATTACAAAAAATTGTCATCAGCATGAGCGGACTGAGTGCTAGCGAGCTTCTAGCAACGCTGGGATTAAGTTCTCTGAAAGGGTTGTTAGGGATTTCTGCACCTGCGACGGGGGGAATGTCTTTGGGACCTTATCTTTCCGTGGCATTGACGCAGGCGGGTGTTGCGGGGGTTTCTTCTTATGCGATCGGACAGGTTACGAAGATTTATTTAGCAAATGGGGCATCTTGGGGACCGGATGGACCAAAAGCGGTGGTTAGTCGTATTCTGTCTTCGCTGGATGAAACTTCAATTCTTAATCGAATTAAAGGAGAATTAGGGGCAAAATTGGATGGACGGCGATTTAATCTGAAAACTCGATAATTTTTTACCACTAATTGAATCTAAGTTTTAACCTATGTGTAAATATGCTTGATTCTTGATAAATTCCTGCTAAAACTAGAAAAAGTCTCAGGGAAAAGGCAGATGATCAAGCGTCAATTCCAGGGAACCAGGCATTTTGCCGTCTTAATTAGCTTATTACGCGATCGCTCTTTATTCTTAGAGGAAGTTCGCTCTGGTATCAAGCTGGAAAGTAAGAACACCGCTTTATTTATCTGTAGTTCCCTGTTTTTTGCAGTTTATGGGGCAATTATTGGGTCGTTCCATAGTTGGGAACAAGCGTTGTCCTCAGCGGTAAAGCTTCCGGCGCTTTACTTGATGACGCTGATTATTTGTTTTCCGACTCTATATTTTTTTAATATCCTGTTTGGTTCCCAAAGAACCCTTGGACAACATTTTGTGATGCTGCTGACGGCGGTATCTGTGATTAGTGTCTTACTTTTTAGCTTCGCACCGATTACCCTATTTTTTCTGATTTCTACATTTAACTACCAGTTTTTTACATTGTTAAATGTTGCCATTTTGGGCATTACGGGTTTCATTGGCATCAAATTCCTTTATCAAGGGATGCGGCTATTAGCCCAGGAGGATGTTGAAGGGATAGAGACACGGATGAGACTTTTACGTTTTTGGTTGATTCTCTATGCCTTTGTGGGAACTCAGTTGGCATGGACATTACGACCGTTTTTTGGAACACCAGGAACCCGTTTTGTCTTATTTCGTGAATTGGAAGGAAATTTTTATCTGAGTGTATTTCAATCTATTAGGGAAATTCTGGGAATTTAGCCTGAATTTTCGCTTTACTGATTAAGAATCAGCAGCGATTACCTGGCAAATTAAGGAGAAAGAAGAAGCCTTTAAAAGTGATGATGCATTCTGGAAAATGCGATAAAACCATCCTGAATAAGATTCGGGAAACGTTCGTCTCTTCTTTAAATAAAAAAGCGATCGCTTGTCCATTTCCCAAATTCCCAAAAACTAATTATCAAGGGTGCTCGCCTAAGCCTTAA
>CADCTM010000551.1 GCA_902805485.1 uncultured Coleofasciculus sp.
AATATATACACAAAAAAATCTCCCAAATACCCATAAATTATTGGGAAACTCTCGCTAGTTATGCTCGATAGACGCACTTAAATTAGTGGAGCGCAGTGGGATTAAAGAATGTACCGCAAGTGCTATCTCATTGCTGTGCTTATCTCAATGGGTTGATGCGAGAAATTTGGATGGGATTACATGAGACAATCGTTAACGTAAAATATCCGCGATTGTTTTCTTGACGGTCTGATTGGTCGCCAAGGTGGTTAACATAGCTTTCAATCATGTCTTCATTATTCAACTTTGATTCGATTTAAAACAGTCAAATTTATTAAGTTAAGATTCACAAATCCACTCTTTTATCAAGCGACATTCATTATCGATCTCCTGTGCTACACGATTGCCTGATTCAAGCGCTCCTTGCATCCAACCGGGCATTGAAGATGTATGCTCCCCGGCAAAATGAACCCGTCCGTCGGGTTGAGCAATGTGCGGCAATAGTGAGTACATTTGTTTGGGCTTGAACCAGGCATAACTTCCACGCGCCCATTCGTCTTCATCCCAGCACTTCGAGACACCGTTTTCAAAGTTCTCTACCATACCAGGGAGTACTTTCTCCATTTGTTTAAGTGTAAAGCTGAGTCGATCGCTCTCCTGCATGGCTGTCACTCGGCGCGCCTGCTCACCTGCCATGTAAGACTCTAAAATACCTCGACTTGTAGATTGATTGTAAGTTGGTTCCCGAATACACATTATCGGCAGATCTGTAGCTGCCCAAGATTTGGGACTTTGGCCAGACCAATATTTCTTTCTTGATTGCAGATAGATACGTGCAACTGAGGTATAAGGTAGTTGTTCGATAGCTCTTTGCTTTTCTGGTGAAAATCTGGTGTTGCATAATAAAAAATGATGAAAAGAAAACTTAGCTATGAACTGTACTCACTGTAAAAGCGACAAAGTGGTCAAAAACGGATACCGCCTGGGAAAACAAAGCTACCTTTGCCGAAGCTGTCATCGCCAATTTCGAGAGAACCCGCAGCCACAGAGCTACAGTGCCGAGGTCAAAGAACTCTGTGTCAAAATGTCACTTAATGGCATGGGATTTAGGAGCATTGAACGGGTAACAGGCATTAACCATAACAGTGTGATCAACTGGGTGCGTCAAGCGGCAGAGGCGATTCCCGACGAAAACCATGAAATTCCCGAAACAGCTCACGCTTGATGAACTTCAAACCTTCGTAGGGCAGAAAAAAACAAAATTTGGCTCTGGACAGTCGTGAATACGAAAGTGCCAGGAATTCTGAAGTTCGTTGTTGGCAACCGCTCTCTAGACACCTTTCGGTTGTTGTGGCAGATGATCAAGGGATGGGGCTGTTTTTTGTACATCACCGATGGTTACAAGGTCTACCCTTGCTTAATTGAGGACGCTGAGCATTTGCAACGTAAAACGGCAATGACCCGTGTTGAAGGCGAGAACTGCCGATTACGGCATTACTTAGCACGACTGCATCGCAAGACACTTTGTTACTCCAAATCTGTAGAGATGTTGATCTGCTCGGTGCGATTGCTCATCTACTACCTTAAACATCAACGAATTCCTCACTTTACTTAATCATTCTTCTCTAGGCGACGCCGAAAATCTTGGCGAGATTTCAATCTTTTTGAGAACAGAAAATGGAATTGCAACGATCAGATAATCGGCGATTAGGGTCTGGTGATTACCAGCTTGTAAGAAAACAACACGTACACTTTGGGCATCTTGTTCTATTTTTACTAGCTGCGAGCTATAGTGAATCCGTTCAGCAAGCCGGACGGCAAAGGCTTTTGGTAGTTGGTCATTACCACCTTGAATTGAGTACCAGCGTGGCAGCTTTGGCGGGAAAACTGAAGGCTTTGGATACAGAGCCAGATCGCGCAACAGGGCGAGGGCTGAAATCTGAGATGGTTCTAGTGAAACCTATAAGTTTGGGCTAGGACTTTCTATCGGTTTTTTTGCCTCTCCCGTATTTAAGCGGATGCCCGCGATAATCAAATCTCTTGCAACTCCTGCACGTAGTCCTTCGCCTGCGCTT
>CADCTM010000552.1 GCA_902805485.1 uncultured Coleofasciculus sp.
TTTGGGTTTTTGAGTCACTTTTGAGTCGGCGGCAAACTTCATAGCCATTCATTCGAGGCATAATGATATCCAGAATTACCAGATCAAAATGATGACCCTGAACTCGCTCTAGAGCTTCGACGCCATCACCTGCAACAATTACACTCAACCCACTCCCTTGAAGCAGTTCTGCAATCATCTTCTGCTGGGAGATACTATCCTCCACCACAAGTACTGTACTCATAACTACCTACCTAATTGGCTTTGTACAAACGTGAATGACAAATAATGTGAAACGGTAGTGTTTCTTTGGCTAGGCAAGATTTTACCCTTCCCTATAACTTTAATAGCAGTCGGCTTCTATTTTGCCTCCTTATGTTGATGTTTTCAAGGAAATTTTTGTCCCTTATTTATACTTGATAGTGGACAAGTCCTAACGACTTCTGGGACGTCCCAAAGTTGTGATATAGATAACTGCCTCATCGGTTGGAATGCCTAACACTTCATTTACTTGGTCATCAAAAAAGCCACCAATGCCACTTGCGCCTAAACCGAGATGAATGGCGGCTAAATTCATTCGTTGTCCCAAATGACCTGCATCCATATGAAGATAACGGTAGACGCGATCGCCTGCTTTATTAACAGCTTTCTTTAAGTCAGCGGTATGGAATACAACAGCTCCTGCATCTCTACCTAAATCTTGTCCTAAACACAAGTAGTGCAACTCCCGACGGAAGTTTTTAAACCGAATCTGCCGTAACTCAGAAGCTTTGGGTGCGTAATAGTAGCAACCTTCTTCCAAGTTATTCACCCCAGAAACGGCAATAAAAGTTTCAATTAAACTCAAGTCGAAATAATCTGGCGTTTCATCTAGCCCCTGCTCGATGTAATGCTGGGGTTGGTAAGTGAAATCTAGTAGAGCATTTAGTTCGTCCAGTGTTAGATTAGCTCCATTATAGGCACGGGTAGAGCGCCGTTTTAGGATCGTACTTTCCAGGAAGTGCAGGGGTAGTTCTTTTGTGGTTTTTTTGCCCCAATCGATAGGCGTTGTAGCGGTTGAGATTTTGGTGCAGAATGGGAAGTTGTATTTATCAACTCGTTCTTCTTTTATTTCCGATTTGTCGGAAGGTTGCTCGTCTTCCCAACGTCTGAACTGATCGTCGATTTCTGTGGCGTGATGTAAGTAGTGCAGCAGTTGTCCGTCTGGAAGTTCTGGATAGACAAGTTTGGTGGTTGAGGCGAGTACTGTCGGTGCGGGGGGCAAATTTTGCAACACATTGAGTTGATCAATTATGGGCACAATCGCGATCGCACTTTCTTGTTCTGGGTCAAGATAAAGTAAGTTATTAACCATCCCATCAGCAAAACCGCCAATTAAATAAGGTCGGTAGTTTGTGAGGGAGCAAGCTAGTTCAATATTGCCCAATAAATGCCCTATATCTAGAAAAATTCGCCGATAAGCTCGGTCTTCATAACGCCAAGCTGAACGATGAAATACGGCTGTAATGATTATCGCGAACTCGGCATTAATCATGACTGGATGCCCAAAACAGCCATCTTGCAGCGTTGCCCACACCTCATTTTCCCAAAAATGCACGAGAGAATGAGTCCGAGAGTGATAGTTATAAAGCCCTTTTGGCAAAGTTGGTGTGCCGCGAGAGACAAGATAAACCTCCCCAGGGTATAACCCACCCGCAGAAGGGGCGGCGCGAAGATACAAGGGCGTTCCCATTGTTGTTGGCAGTCTCGCCGTCAAACCGTAGCTGCAAAGAAGCAACTGCGACAGTCTGCGCCAGGTTTTGCCTGGTTCGTCTGTAAACGCCAGGGAGTCCTCTCGTAAGTAAGGTTTTAGATCAAAGTTCGTGCCAACTTTGTATTCTTTAAAAGGGACAGGCTGATTTGACCAGTCCAGTCCTTTGTTTTTTAAGGCGATCGTTTCTGGATCGTATTTGGTTCGCTCATGGTAGTACTGAGCAATCGAGACTGCCTGTTTTGACATGGGTAGTTTAAAGTTGCCACTTCGCTTTTCATCTTTACATTCCAGATACCCAAGTTGTTATACCCATGTCGCCCCA
>CADCTM010000553.1 GCA_902805485.1 uncultured Coleofasciculus sp.
GTCTGTGTGACTGGGTTATCAGTTGTCGATCCTGGAACGTATTTTTCCTTTTGGGGACAGCTAATTGTTGCTGCTTTTGTACAGATTGGTGGCTTAGGTTATATGACAACAACAACCTTTCTAATTTTGTTGGTGGGACGGCGGTTTGACTTAAGGCAAAAAATGGCAATTCAACAAGCTTTAGACCGAACTGGGATGCAGGGTAGTGCCCAGGTTATTCGCTCGATTATTGCCACCACAATGATTTTTGAGATTACTGGAGTTTTTCTCCTTTTACCTGTTTTTGCTCCTAAATATGGGTTGGGTCAGGGGCTGTGGCTAGCGATTTTCCATAGTATAAATTCTTGGAATAATGCGGGATTTAGTCTTTTTAAAGATAATTTTATTGGCTATCAATCATCAATTCTTTTAAATCTGACGGTTAGCGGACTAATTATTTTTGGAGGAATTGGATATCAAGTCATCTTTGAGATGTATCTGGGGTTACGCGAACGGATTTTAAAAAAGCCAGAGCGCCTAATCTTTTCTTTAAACTTTAAAGTCGCAATCAGCACTACATTAATCTTGTTAGTTGTTGGAACAATTGCCTTTTTCCTGACAGAACTCAACAATCCAGGAACTTTTGGTTCTATGAGTTGGGGTGATAAATTAATGGCAGCCTGGTTTCAATCTGTAACTCCCAGAACCGCTGGATTTAACACAATCGATTTTGGAAAAATGACAGAAACTGGATTATTTATTACAATTGCTTTAATGTTTATTGGAGCTAGCCCAGGGGGAACAGGAGGAGGACTCAAGACAACAACTTTCCGGATTTTAACGAGAAGTACAAAAGCCATTTTACGGGGAAAAGAAGAAGTTGAGCTGTATCAACGTCAAGTCCCATTGCTTCTGATTTTAAAAGCGATTGGTGTATTAGTTGGTTCAGTGACAACGGTGATTATATCGACAATTTTGATTTCAATTACTGATTCAGGACTTGACTTTATTAAAATTCTGTTTGAAGTCGTTTCTGCTTTTGCGACGGTAGGTCTTTCGACTGGAATCACGGCAACGCTTTCAGCCACAGCAAAGCTAATTTTAATTGTAACGATGTACGTTGGAAGAGTAGGGATTTTGCTCCTAATGTCAGCGCTACTCGGAGACCCTCGTCCTAGTAGAATTCATTATCCAGAGGAGAACCTACTAGTGGGATAGTGAAGGAACGGAGGGAAACCTATCGCTAAGTTTAAGGCTTTTAAGTAAACTTAATTAATTGCTCATACGCCGCCGCAGTTAACTAAAATAAAGGAAAACGAGGTGAATTTGTCATCTTTAAACTTTTTTCGTAAATCCCCTAAAGAAACCCAACAATTTGCCGTAGTTGGGTTAGGACGTTTTGGTCGCGCCGTGTGTGCAACCCTACACAATTTGGGATATCAAGTGTTGGGGACTGATATTGATGAACGACGAGTTGCTCAAGCTTTAACAGACCAAATAATTGATCATGCTGTGCAACTGGACTCAACAGAACCAGCGGCACTTAGAGAAGCGGGAATTTTTGAGTTTGATACGGTAATAATTGCGATTGGCAACTATTTACAAGAAAGCATTATTACTACCTTAAATGTCAAGGAATCGGGTGTTTCTCATGTTGTTGCTAAAGCCTCCTCAGAAGTCCACGGCAAGTTGTTAAAACGAGTGGGTGCTGATCAGGTCGTTTATCCAGAGTCAGAGGCTGGCTGTGCCTTAGCCAGAGCATTAACGAAACCATCAATACTAGATCGATTCGACCTCGATCCAACATATAGTATTGTAGAAATAATGGTGCCAGAAGAATTTCATGGCAGAACAATCGCGGAAATTGGACTACGAATGCGCTATGGCTTGAATCTATTGGCTGTAGGCGAGCATGAGAAATTTGAGATTAATCCTGAACCCAACAAACGCCTAAATAAAGGGTTAGTCATGGTTGTAATTGGCTCGAACAAAGACATTGACCGCTTGCCCATTTAGTAGGGGCAAGGTAATACAGGGCACGATATTATTGTGCATCAATGCCCTGTGTGATGCCTGATTTAACGCCCTGCTAGGTTTGGCGGAGTTGGTAGGGTATTTAAGCGAAACGGCGAATTCAACGGTTGAAAAGGTATAGAAGATGGTTGCTGGGGCGAGTTAGAAGGTTGAGTTTGTCTCTCTGAGGGTTGTTGGGGCAAGTTAGAAGGTTGATCTTGTGTCCTTGCCGGTAGCGTTGGTTGAATTACAGGTGGTATTGTTGTCGGTTGCTCTGCAAGTTTTTGGACATATTGGTCAACTTCGGTAAATTTATTGGTTTTACCTTCCTGACTAAACATTTTCCTTGCTTGCAGCAGCAGAGAAATTCCTTCGTCTCGCCGCCCTGACTGTACCATCGCGATCCCCATATTGTAAAAAGCCTCACTCATGTTGGGGTTGAGGAGAATCGCTTGTTGATATTGTGCGATCGCATCTGGATATTTCTCCTCTCGTTGCAGCGCTACTCCTAAGTTATAGTAAGTCATCGCGTCACTAGGATTGAGTTGAACGGCGGTCTTCAGTGCCATTGCCGCGCGATCGTACTTCCCATTTTGAGCGAGTACCGCCCCTAGTTGTTGATAAGCCTCCGCATTAGTCGGTTCGAGTGTGGTGACTGTCTGAAAGCGAGTGCTTGCTGCGGAGTATGCCCCCAAATCGCTATAAATTCTTCCTAATTGGAACTGTGCAGGCGCAAATCTTGGGTTTAGCTCAGTTGATGTCTTTAATGCCCTACTCGCTTCCTCAAGTTGACCTTGTTTTGCGAATAATACCCCTAATTGGTAATGAGCTTGAGCTGATTTTGGATTGCTGCGAATTGATTGCTGAAGCGCCTTAATTGCAGGTTCCGTCTGGTTTTGCTTTGCCAGCAGCAGTCCCAAATTATACTGAGCAACTCCATAGCTCGGATTGATCCGAATCGCTTCATTGTACTGAGTCAGAGCATCTTGTAGTCGTCCTTGCCCTTCATAGGCTAATGCCAGATTATAACGAGCTGGGGCTAAATCACTTTTCAAAGACAAAGCCCTTTGATAAAGAGCGATCGCATCATTAACATTGCCTTGGCGATACAATGTCACGCCCAAGTTATAGTAAGCTTCTGGCATATTGGGGTTAAGCTGCAGGGCGAGGCGGTATTCTTCCGCTGCCTGCTCAGTATTACCTTGTTGAAACAAAGAATTACCCAACAAATAACGCGCCATTGCGATCGACGGATCAGACGTCAGCGCTTTACGAAAGAAGACAGCAGCAGTAGGAAAATCACCCCTGTTATACCGTGTCACGCCTTGTTGGAAGTAAGAAGCGGCCTCAAGATTTTGACTATATTCGCCTTCAACTAACTGTTTGGTTTGGGCACGATCTTTGATATTGCCGGCTAATACCGAACCTGTAGTTGTCAAGCCAAAACTGAGAATCGTCGCTGCAAACAGAAGGAAACGTTTGTGGTGTTTGAACATAGGTAGAAGACCGTAAATCAATGATATTAACAACTAATAACTCGTAAATGCCTCTGGCAAAATGAGCATCGCATCGCCAAAGGAATAAAAGCGGTATGAGCAAGCGATCGCCTCTCTATATAAATCCAGTAAACGCTCCCGCCCAATCATCGCACTCACCAACATCAACAAACTCGAACGGGGCAGGTGAAAATTTGTAATCATACCCTCAACCACCCGCCATTGGTAGCCCGGATAGATAAATAATTCAGTTTTGCCAGAAAATGGCTGCAATTCTCCACCGGCTGCTGCTCCTTCCAGCGCTCGGACTACCGTTGTTCCCACAGCAATGATCCGCCCTCCTGCTGCCTTCGCCTCCCGAATTTGTGCCACCGTTGCCGCAGGGACTTCCAGCCATTCTCCATGCATTTTATGATCGGTAACATCGTCCACCTCCACAGGGCGAAATGTACCCACACCGACATGGAGCGTTACATAAGCTTGCTTGATTCCCCGTTCCCGGCATTGTTCCAGTAATTCTGGCGTAAAGTGTAACCCAGCAGTCGGCGCGGCAATTGCCCCAGCCGTTTGAGCATACACAGTCTGATACTGTTCTGGAAGCGCCTGAGAATCGGTTATATAGGGCGGCAAGGGAATTTCACCATACTGCTCTAGAAGCGCCGCTAAAGAGGCTCCTGGGGGAACCTCAAACTCTACTAACCGCCCACCTGTTGCCTCATCTCTTGCCAGAATTGTTGCTGTGAGGGGGAGGAGTGGGGGAATATCCCCAGTGTCTGATGAGGAAGTGGGGGGTTGGTGCGCCTCAAATATAATTTTTGCACCGGGTTTTAGCCGCCTACCGGGTTTAACTAGTGCTAACCAACAATGCTCCTGACGCTCCTCTAGGAGCAATAATTCGATCGGCGCACCCGTAGGTTTACGCCCATAAAGTCGAGCTGGGATAACGCGCGTATTGTTCAGGACTAACAAATCTCCTGGTTTCAAGCATTGCGGTAAATTACTAAATATGCTGTTGGTGTGGTGACTCACTGAATCTACGACCAGCAAACGCGAACTATCTCTTTTGCTCAGAGGCGTTTGGGCAATTTGCTCCTTTGGTAGCTCGTAGTCATAGCTAGAGAGCCGTTTGTCTAGCTCACGCCTTGAAATTCCCAAGGCATCAGCGGCGGTTCCAGTTGAGGAAGAACCTGCGGCATCCGTATAAGCATGATTTTGAGGGTGAGCCATACGGTCATCGTTTCTGTCGATTCCTGTCATCCCGTTATTCTACTGAGAAGGCTTGGTTCAATTGCTAACTAAATTTGGGTAAAATCCCCTATGTGAGATCGGGTGCTTCTCCCCTATCGCATTGGCTGCCCACTTGTAAGAATAAAGATATAGCATTCCTTCGGACTCCAAGCCAAGAATCCTTATGGATTACCTCTACTTCCTTGCAAATGCCAGTCTGACTCTACGAGTGGTTGAGTATCTACACTCGATGCCCAATCTACCCGTTCAATTTATGACGGTAATTCATCAGATTGACGGTTGGGTCGTTAAGGTCAAAATGAATCGTCCTCTGACTCCTGCTCAACACGGAGACTTTCGGGCGTTCATGAGCGAATTAGGTATCCCCTACGATCCAGAAATCCGTCTACAAATGGCATTATGGAGCCTGGAAACAGGACAGTCGCCTATCGATGTTATGCGTCGTTACCAAGTTGCTGTTGTTTCTCATGGTTATCCAGATAAAAGCGATATTGAAGCCTTTCGCCAACAGTTCACAATGGGGTTAGGTTATTGCCCAGAAACATTGGCTTAATTGCTTTCGTTTCTGACAAGCTGATTCTTTTGAAAACTTAAAACAGCAGATGAACGCTTTTATTTGTGTCATCTGCTGTTTTAGTTTCGGCTAGGGGAAGTGGACTTTTTGGGTGGGTTTTGAAGATGAAGAGTTTGTGGGAATACGAAGCTAATCCTAAACCCGCCCCTACACTTGTCAGGAAATAGGCTTGTCGCACTGAAGGATTAACTATCACTTTTAAGGAACTATCCAGAAATGTACTTTCCTTCGTCAGTCTTTGGCTTATCTGTTTTAGTTGCCACTTCTTCTTTAAGCTTTTTTGCTCATCCGATTGCCGCACAACCCAGAAATGCCGCCGCCCAGCCGCAAGTCGCTACAGTAAAAAGCATGGTAAACGGCGACCTTATGTGCTACGTAACTTTGGTCGATGAAAACGGCATTAAATATCGAGAGGTTGGTGCAACCTTTGAAATCTGTGCCAAGAAAGATGCTTTTTTAAACAAGAAAGTGAATTTGGTTTACGGAAAAGTCTCGGTTAATGATTGTCAAAGTGCTGAACCTTGCGGCAAAACCAGGCAGCAAACTTTAATTTTACAAATGAAGGAAGTGAGAAAAGAGCGAAACGCCGCTCGCAAGCCTTGCTTTCCAGAGGCTTAAGTCGGCGTTTCATAATTGCCTTATTGTTGCAAGATCGCACTTACCACTTAGGGGTAGGTCTGAAGGCGCTACCCCGACAAACTTACTTACAAACTGCGGCGTTGTGCCGTGAGCGCATTTTTCATCACTTGGAACGTGTGAACTTGATCGATCGCATTCGGCACACCCGGCACATTTTGGCTGTAAGCTTTGTAACCCTTACCAATGTAAGAAGCAAACGCTGCCGTATTTCCTTGGTAATAAACTGGAACCAGACGATTAGTATGGTTGCCCCAGCCATATTTTACGCTCGGATCTGAACCCCAGAAGTGACCGGCTTTATCAGGATCAGACTGAGCCGTTAATGCCTCTGCTCCTTGTTGTTGCAAGAGTTGAGGAAAGTTATCATTCAAGGTCAAGTAGTGGTCGTGGTCAGCGGTAACAATTAGTAAATTCTTCCGCCATCCACCATTATTTTTAATCCATTCTGTTACGGCTCGAACCGCTTTATCAAAGTCATTCATCGTACCGATAAGGTTGTCCATGTTGTTATCATGAGCCGCCCAATCGATATCACCGCCTTCAATCATTAACCAAAAGCCATCCTTATCCTTACCCAAGACTTCTAATGCGGCTTTGCTCAAATCTCTCAAAGTTGGATTTTCCGCAACTTCTCGTCTGATAAACTGAGCATCGGTTTCACCCGGAGATAACGGACGAACTCTATCGGGGTTTTGTCCCTGAGTTGAGAATAGGGAGAAGTTATCTAACCCTGTCGTGCTGTAGTCGCCATTAGCAGAACTAGTAGGTAAGTTGCCGTTTTGTCCCCGCGCCCCATATAACCCTAGGAGTCGTCCTCCCTGTTCGGGATTAATTGAGCGTGCTGCCCTCATTAATTTCTGGGTAGCGTTAGGTCCCCGTTCTACAAAGGTATAACCATAACGGTTGTTCGTGGGCTTATTTTTCAGTTCCTCATAAGTTGACTGCTTGATGTAGGTGTACTTATTTATCGGACCGAGATTGGTTTTGTTTTCAAAATCCAGGGGATTTCCGCCACCTAATAACACTGTCGGCTGATATTGCCGCAGAGATTCTTGCAGAATGTTGTCTAAAGCTGGGAAATCGTTATCGTACTTGCTGCGACGGTTAACAGTTGCTGCGGCGGCGCCGGGAGTGGCATGGCTGATCGGTACGCTTGTAACTAAACCTGTAGATTTGCCGTTTTGAACGGCAATTTGCTGAATCGTTGTCAAATCTCTCTCGAAAATATCTACCCCGATCGCATTGTTGAAGCTTTTGACTCCGGTGTAGAGTGTGGTCGCGGTGTTGGCAGAATCGGGGTAACTGTACTTGATATATTCCTTGTCAAACCCTTGTGCTGTCGCCGCTGTCGGGCTAATTGGGTTCCAGGGAGCGAAACCGCCTCGTTGAGGATCATAACCAACTAAGTTGCCCCCAGCCGTCGCTCCGCCATCGGGAGTTGTACCAGGATTAAAAGGGAGTGCTTTAAAGAAGAAATCTGGACGGACATTGCTCTTGCCTGTCTCAGGGTTAGTCCCATCCAGCGCCGAGTTATCCTTTTTATAAACTCCATCTGCGCCTGGAATCGTTGTTCCGTAGGTCGTTGAGTAGGTGTAGCCTTGTAAATTCTGGAAGCTCAATCCTCTGCCTTTGCCACCTTTGTACGCAGGTGAACCATTAGCAATCGCTGCTGCACGCGCCATTTCCCAGCCCATGCCATCACCAATCATGATGATCACGTTTACGCCATTGCCTGTGTCGGCTAATGCTGATAAGTCTGCAAAGGGTACGAAAACAAATAAAACAGTCGCGCATAGCAAAGCTACGCACCGTACGTATCTTCTAAACCAGGAAATCATACAGTGTGTTCCGATAAGCTCGGTTGAGTTGTTGGCAAAAACTTGGATTCGTTCTAAACGCTTGTTCTCTCTGTCACCCTAGGATTCAAAGCGTAGGGTAATGAGTTTTAGAACAAACGATTGGATAATGTTCGAGGGCAGATTTTTCTTGAATCTACCCTCAACTTTTTAGTCGTAGAAGTTCGGTTCTTGATGAGTCGCCACGATGTCTACAAAGGTTGATTGCAGTGGCGCAAGCTGAGTATGATTGACATCCATTTGCTGTAATGCCGGATCAACTTGATTGCTATTCGTCGTTGCGCTTGCCGGCTGCCAAATAGATGGCAGACTAGCAAACACAACGGCACTCAGCAAACCTGCAATTAACCAACGTAGCCAGCGCCAAGGTCTTTTTTGAAGTAGTTTCATAGAATTGCTCCTGAAATAATTTGAACGTTTGTTTTGTTGCTGCTTATCACTTACAACTCTCTACCTAATTATTGGTAAAAATTCGCCTCTTTATCTGCCATTGAAGCGGCAACTGGATTGAAATTTGTTGCAGAGGCGGTTGAAGTGGCTGGAGTCAGTGGTTTTCTGAAACCCAACAGGACTTCTGCTGTTGAGAAGTATTGACTCCAAGCTTGGATGTTGGGCTTCTGAAGCCAATTCGCGCGAGAAACTGTTGTAGATAACAACGGCACTACAGCTCCATTGTGTTCGCCCACAATCGCAATTGAAACGTCTGTAAGGTTAGGATTTTCAGCAAATGTTTTCTCAACCGAATTCTTTACAACAGATTCTGCTTGCTGGAGTAATGTGGCAAAGTTTCGACTCCCCTGAGAATCGATGAGTAGTTGGATTTGCTTGGATTCGGCTTGAGCAGGAATTGGTATTGTCATGCTTAATGCCGTAACTGCTCCTAAGCTACCGATTAGCGAAAATACACTCAGAATTTTGCGGTAATTAATGCTCATAAAGATGAGGACAAAAGTCTTGATAGTTAACAATTAGGTTCTGCAAAAAATACAGCAAAATTTGTAAAACTAAGAAGTTAAGATAGAAAGATTAAGGCAGAAAGATTAAGTCAAATCGGGTAAATTGAAATCACTTAATTATTTTTGTTTAATGTCGCTGTTAAACTTCGATTTAATAAAGGGTGAAGTTCCCTGATTTCTGTGGAATTACGCTGGGTAATTTGTAATGTTGATTCGTGAATATTGAATTCTTGTTCGAGGTGTGTTTGGAGCTGCTTCACTAAGCGATCGCGTTCTCCACCAGCGATTGCATCTACAATTAGATGGGCGCACAATGCGACTTGATTTGAACCAATTGTCCAAATTTGTAGCTTTTCGACTTGACAAACTGCCGCAAATGACAAGATATCAGCTTCTACCTGACGAGGATCTATGGAGTGCGGTGCGTACTCCATCAGCACATTCAAGCTATCTTTGAGCAACGGTAGGGCGCTCAGACTCACGAAAAAAGCGATCGCTAAACTGACGACAGCATCCACCCAAGTCCAGTTAAAGAAGTAAACCAACAAAGCAGCAATAATTACACCCACACAACTGACGGTATCGGCAACAACATGGAGGAAAGCGCCTCTGATATTCAAGTCATGGCGACTAGCGTTGTGCAGTAAAGTGATGTTGATGCCGTTGACGATTAAACCGACTCCGGCGACGGTTAGCATTGGTAAACCCATTACAGGTTCAGGTGAATCGAAGCGAAAAAGTGCTTCCTTGGCGATGAAAAAGGCGATCGCAAATAAGGCTAAACTATTGCTCAAAGCGGCAATAATCTCTACACGTCGATGTCCAAATGTTGCTCGACCTGCTGCGGGTTTTTGAGCCATTCTTGTTGCTACTAATGATATTATTAAAGCAATAACATCGAAGAGCAAATGCCCTGCCTCAGCTAAGAGGGCTAAACTATGGCTAACTAGGCTTGTTAGCAACTCCGCAACAAATAGACTACTCAGTAAAGCAACAGCTAACCAGAGTAATTTTACCTTTTTTCCACTTTCTAGATCATGCGGATCAAGCAAGTGTG
>CADCTM010000554.1:0-3364 GCA_902805485.1 uncultured Coleofasciculus sp.
TTAAAATTTGTATACTTTTATATTTGTTTGATTAATTTAAACTTCGGCGATTGCTGACGTCACGATGCCTAAGCTTGTTCTATTTATTGCATCTAGTCTTGACGGCTATATTGCCAGAAGTTCAGGCGATGTAGATTGGTTATTCACCGACCATGACTATGGCTATGAGGATTTTTTTGCTAACATTGATACTGTCTTGATGGGACGAAAGACCTACGAACAAATACAATTGTTTGGCGAGTATCCTTACAAAGGGACTCAAGGGTTTGTCTTTTCAAGATCGCGCGGCGGTGAGCGCAACGAAGACATAGAATTTGTCTCAAGCGGACTAACGAGCTTTGTTGAAAAGTTAAAAAGTAGAACAGGAAAGAATATTTGGCTTGTAGGAGGAGCAGATATTATTCAATCATGTTTGCAACAAGATTTAATTGACGAGTTTATCATCTCCATACACCCGATTATCTTAGGCGAGGGGATTAGGTTGTTTCGCCCTCCTTTGGCAATAAAAAATTTAAGCTTCCTTCGTTGCGAGACTTTCAATACAGGCTTAGTTCAGCTTACCTATACTTGTCAGCCAGAACTTGATAATACAGCTTGCTCACTCCTGGTACATCTTTAGTCAGGGGTAGGAGGAAATGCGATCGCTTGTTTGGCAATTCCTTACAAAAATCTTTAACAATACCTTGATTGTGGGCTTTTAGTTTTACAATCAGATTTAGTTAAAACTCCTCACACTACATAAAAGCTGTGAGACTTGGAGTCTCACAGCTTTTTGTCTTCTTATCTTGTTATCCAGAACTAATCTTTCACTGTTTCTTCTGAAGATTCAACCGCCGAAGTTGAGTCAGAAACAAGTACTAATTCTGCTTGTCTTTCTTGCGGGGTATGCCATTGATCAAGAATATCTTTAATAATGACTTCCTTCAACCAAACCTGACCCACAACAGTGAGTGGTAGCGCTAATAGTAACCCTAAAAAGCCGAAAAAAGTCGCGAAAAAGACTTGAGCCATTAGCGTCACTGCTGGTAATAATGATACCTGCTGCGCCATTACATAAGGAGTCAACAAGTTCGTTTCAACCTGTTGAATTAGGACGTATAGGAGCAAAACTGCGATCGCTTTCCAGGGAGCATCAAGAAGTGCAATCGCAACCGGTGGTATCACACTCAACGCCGGACCAATATTCGGAATAAAAGTCAAAATTCCTGCCAAAGCTGCCTGCGCTAAAGCCAGAGGAACTCCTAAAATCATTAACCCCAAAAAACTCAATGAGGCAATGACAAACATATTGAAAAGAATACCAACCAGCCATCCCCGTAAAGCGACCTCACATTTATCCAAAATCGTATCAACTCTACGACGATAAAACGACGGAAAAAGTCGGATAAAGCTCTTCCGATAAGGTGCAGGATCAACCAGCAACATCAACGTCAAAATTAGCACCAAAAGAATATTAACAACGACGTTTAATGAGCTAGAGAAAAAACTAACTCCACCACCCAAAACCCGATTAGCGAATGGTTGTAACTGTTGAACTAGTTGATCAATACTGGGTAAATATTCCAATAATTGCGGAGAAATCCGACCTCTTAGAATATCAAACCAAGTACTAAACCGCTCTATCCCTGTAGGGACTAACCGGGTAAGTTCTTGAAATTGAGCCGCAAAAGGTGGAACAATCAGAAAGAAAAACCCGACAAATACGGCAAGCAGCAGGAAAACCGACAGCAAGACGGCAAACCCTCGCTTCATGCCGCTCCGATGAAATCTTTGCACCAAAATATTTAAGGCATTGGCAATGACAATAGCCGTAAATATCAGCAGAAATGCCTGCCGAAGCTGCCACAAAATATACAAGGAAAGGATAAGGGCAAATATGCCAATCCACTTACCTAAGTTCACTTCTTCAATCTCCCCACACCAACGAGTGTCAAACCTTTAATCTAAATACTATTAATTGCTGGAAATCTCAACAGGCGTGCTGTACCATCATCAACAAAACGCTGTTCGCCAACACCTACTAATTCCACAACAATCTCTCGATGGGTAGGTGTCCAATTGCCGTCACGCGCTTGGATTTCTAGTAGTGTTTCTTCTCCTTCAAAATAGACGCGGTAGGTTGTTGTACAAAAATTCCCGGTTTTGTACTCAAAAGTCCGACCATCATCTTCATAAAAGATAAATTTACCCGTACCTTTCCAAACTCTAATGGTTAATTGATCTAAAGGACGTTCATCTACATATTGCATCAAAGGCGCCATTGGCACAATTGCCCCAGCCCTTACATACAAAGGCATCCGTTCAAGCGGTGCTGATGCCAAAATGTGAGTCTGTCCCTCAAAAATCTCCCCACTCCACCAGTCATACCAACGACCTTCGGGTAAGTACACCGCACGATGTTCAACGCCTGGGCGATAAACAGGTGCTGCCATCAGTGAAGAACCCAGCATCACCTGATCACAGAGCATAAAGGTCTTCGGGTCATTGGGAAAATGATAAAGTAAAGGTCGTAAAATCGGTGCGCCAGTGGTTGCGGCTTCCCAGAACAGGGTGTAAATATAAGGCAACAGCCGATAACGCAGTTCAATATACTCGCGGCAAATTTGCTCAACCTTCTCGCCAAATACCCAAGGTTCATGCTGTGCCGTACTCAGGGCGGAATGTCCTCGCATCAAGGGGTACAGCATTCCCACCTGCATCCAACGGGCAAATAATTCCGCCGTCGCATTACCCGCAAACCCGCCAATATCTGCCCCGACAAATGCCACGCCTGATAAACCCAGGTTGCAAAGCATCGGTAGGGACATTTCTAGGTGTTCCCATAACGATTGATTATCCCCCGTCCAGACCGCAGACCAACGTTGGATGCCTGCATAACCGGAACGTGTTAACACAAAAGAGCGCTCTGGACGTAAGGTTTCTAAGCCTTGATAAGCCGCCTGTGCCATTGTTAACCCATAAAGGTTGTGAACTTCGGAATGATTGGTTTTCTCGTCTTCTGGACCTTGTGGGGAGTCGAGAGGAAAGGAAATTTTGTTACCAGGATCGCCAAAAGGACGGTCATCTAGGGCGGGTTCGTTCATGTCGTTCCAAATCCCCGCAACGCCAAGATCAGTCAGGCTTTTGTGGCAGTTTCCCCACCACTGGCGGACTTCAGGGCGCAGGAAATCAGGAAAAACGGCTTTATCTGGCCAAACGTAGCCATGAAACAGTTGTCCGTTGGTTTTGCGGACAAAATAATCGTTTTCTAGTCCTTGATCAAAAACCGCATAATCAGCTTCTGGCTCATATTTGACGCCGGGATCGACAATTGTGACAGCATTGAATCCCTCTTGCTTGAGGTCGTGTAATAATTGTTTGGGAT
>CADCTM010000554.1:3374-9817 GCA_902805485.1 uncultured Coleofasciculus sp.
AAAACCCGCTGCTTTCAAGTCTGCGATCAGTTTCGCGGGATCGGGGAAACGCTTCGGGCTCCAGGTAAAGACGCGGTAGCCGTTCATGTAGTCGATATCGAGATGGATGACGTCACAGGGAATTCGGCGATCGCGAAATTCTTGCGCCAGTTTCCGGACAATATCTTGCGACTCGTAACTCCAACGACACTGGTGATAACCCAAGGACCACTTTGGCGGCAAGGGCATCCGTCCCGTTAGTTGGGTATAAGTGGCAAGAATTTTTGCAGGTTCCGGTCCATAGATAATGTAGTAATCCAATTCACTATTCTGTGTCTCCATTCGCCAGACGCCAGGTTGTCCTGCACCAAGATCGAACTGACTCCAAAATGTTGTGTTGCAGAAAATTCCATACCCAACTCCTGGGCGCAATGCCATAAAGAAGGGAATCGCCTGATACATATTATCTGTAAGTACGTCGTAATCAAGGGCGTCAACTGTCCAGTTCGTTCGGATTAGCGATCGCTGATCAAGTAAACCCGTGCGTTCCCCAAAACCATAAAAATGCTCGTCCGCTTCGATCCGTTTCCACCCAGCAATCGCACCTGTCCGCCAACCCATTCCTTCGTCAGCATCAGCCGCAAATGGCTGTCCGGCTAAGTCAAAACACCTTATACGACAGGGGTTCCGGTCAACAACAAGGCGCAATTGCTCGGTTTCGATTTCTACCGCTTCTGCTGTTTCTCGAACTTCAAACGGCACAGGAGACCAGGTTTCATCTGCCTGCGTTACCGCCCAGGAACGACGGGGAATAAATTCGCCTGTCGGGGTTAGCCGTACTCGAATTAAGTTCGGCGCTAGCACGCTAATTGTTAAACAGGGTTCGCCACACTGAAAATGTATATAGCGATCGCTTTGTTCTATCGCTTCTACTGCCCCAAGGGTTGACCAAGACGGCTCAGTTGTGTGTAGTTTTCCGAAGTATTGCGGCATAGTCCCCGTTTGAAAGACAAAATTTACAGCGGTTGAGCAAGCAACGGACGCCACCAGATTTCGGCGACCAATCCACTAAATAGCTTGGCTTGAAGCCTCCCACGATTGAGATTTACACAAGCTTCTAGCACTAAACGACTACCCCTAGGCACAGATAAACCGCAGAAAGCCTGAAAGCTTGATAACAGGCTGAAGTGAGGACATCCCTACTGGTCAAATTAAAATAAATGTTTCAATCCCTTTACAAAATTTCATAAAGGAGATAGATTAAATACAGACAGACATCAAACACCTGTCACACCTCAAAAAAACAATAGCAATCATAAAACAATGACAACCACCCTACAAAGAGAGCAAAGCGCCTCCCTTTGGGAACGCTTCTGCAACTGGGTAACATCAACAGACAACCGCCTATATGTAGGCTGGTTCGGAGTATTGATGATCCCAACCCTCTTGACAGCAACAACCTGCTTCATCATCGCCTTCATCGCCGCCCCCCCAGTAGACATCGATGGTATCCGCGAACCAGTAGCTGGTTCCTTGATGTTCGGAAACAACATCATCTCAGGAGCAGTAGTTCCTTCCTCCAACGCAATCGGCCTACACTTCTACCCAATCTGGGAAGCAGCTTCCTTAGATGAGTGGCTCTACAACGGTGGACCATACCAACTAGTAATCTTCCACTTCCTGATCGGCGTATTCTGCTACATGGGAAGAGAGTGGGAACTATCCTACCGCTTAGGAATGCGTCCATGGATTGCCGTAGCCTACAGCGCACCAGTTGCCGCAGCAACAGCAGTGTTCTTAATCTACCCAATCGGACAAGGTTCATTCAGTGATGGAATGCCCTTAGGAATCAGCGGAACATTCAACTTCATGTTCGTCTTCCAAGCCGAGCACAACATCCTGATGCACCCATTCCACCAGTTAGGAGTAGCAGGAGTATTCGGCGGCGCATTATTCAGCGCCATGCACGGTTCACTCGTAACCTCCTCCTTGGTACGTGAAACAACCGAAACCGAAAGCCAAAACTACGGTTACAAGTTCGGACAAGAAGAAGAAACCTACAACATCGTCGCCGCTCACGGTTACTTCGGACGGTTAATCTTCCAGTACGCATCATTCAACAACAGCCGCAGCTTGCACTTCCTACTCGCCGCTTGGCCAGTAGTGGGAATCTGGTTCACCTCCTTGGGTATCAGCACGATGGCGTTCAACCTGAACGGGTTTAACTTCAACCAGTCCGTGATTGACTCACAGGGTCGTGTCATCGGCACTTGGGCAGATGTTCTTAACCGCGCTAACTTGGGTATGGAAGTGATGCACGAGCGCAATGCTCACAACTTCCCTCTTGATTTGGCTGCGGGTGAGGCGACTCCGGTTGCTCTTACTGCTCCTGTTATCAATGGCTAGGTTTTAGATACTGAGGCAGGGAGGTAGGCAGTGACCTCCTTGCACTTTAAGAACAAAGGGCGCTCCTCGCAAGGGAGCGCTTTTTGTTTAGTAGTATGAAAAAATCTAAGTAATTTGAGGAGTCCCATGACGCTAATACAGGTTTGGAGGGCTTTACTCATCTTTACAGTCTGTCCTCTTCTGGGTGGACTTCCCCTCATTTCTTGGATTACCTCTGCTCTGACTGGGCGTCAATTGGCACAGACAGGTACGGGTAATGTCTCAGTCTCCGCCGCTTTTTACCACGGTGGACGTTGGGCTGGTATTCTGGCGGTATTGTCTGAGGCGGGAAAGGGAATTCTTGCCGTATTACTGGCTCGTTACTGCTTTCCCACAGAATCAGCGTGGGAGCTAATTGCGCTGATTATGCTAGTAATTGGGCGTTATTGGCTCGGAAAAGGAGCGGGTACAACTAACGTCGTTTGGGGTGTTTTTGTTCATGATTGGAAGACAGCCTTACTAGTATTTTTGCTTGGGGGATTTAGCTTTTCACTGCTGCGCCTTAGCAAAATTCCGGCAAAGGCACTTCGTACTAGTGGACGCTACGGCTGTTTAATCCTATTTATTTCAATTCTTTTACTGTTACATCCCCAAGACTTGGCGAGAATTGTTAGCGCGATCGCTCTTAGTTCTTTGCTTGCTTGGATTTATTATAAAATTCCCGATGACTTAGACCTCCCTTTCGAGGCAGGAAAGGCAGAAGCTCAACCCATGTTTCGTTTCTTTAAAGGTATTAGGATGCCCGATCAACGCGATGCTCAACCAAGCTTTGGTTCAGGACGCAACGCATTCGCAAATGTTCTTTACTCGCTGCGTAGCCGATTTGGTTCAATCATTGCTCTTGACACTAAGCTAGACGCTAAAAAAGTTGGGCAAAAAGCCGCCACCTTATCTCAGTTGAAGCGTTGGGGGTATTCAGTGCCAATGGGATGGGTACTACTGCCTGGAGATCAGCCAAAGTCTCTGATTCAAAATCTTCCCATCTCCGACTCTGAAAGGTTAGTAGTACGTTCTTCTGCTGTGGGGGAAGACTCCGAGGAGGCATCTGCTGCCGGACAGTATCTCAGTATTTTGAATGTCATAGGTCGTTCAGCCTTGCAGGAAGCGATCGCTCAAGTTTTGGCTTCCTACCATAATCCAGCCGCTATTCAGTATCGACGCGATCGGAAACTGCCTGACACTTCAATGGCTGTGCTGATTCAAAAACAAGTCCCCGGCGTCTTTTCCGGCGTCGCCTTCAGCCGTGATCCGATCTCCCAACAAGGTGATGCTGTTGTGATTGAAGGCTTACCAGGAGGGGCGACAGAGGTTGTATCGGGACGAGTTACACCAGAGCAGTATCGAGTTTACATTACTCAAGAGGCAACATCTGACCTTTCGCCTTCAATTGAAGGCAAGGGTGATTTACCTCCTACCCTAATTCAGGAAGTGGCAATCTTAGCCCGTCAATTGGAAGACCGTTATCATGGCATTCCTCAAGATCTGGAATGGAGTTATGACGGTGAGCAGTTATGGTTACTACAAGCCCGACCGATTACCACCCTGCAACCGATTTGGACGCGCAAGATTGCCGCAGAAGTAATTCCGGGCTTAATTCGTCCCCTCACTTGGTCAATTAATCGTCCCCTGACTTGCGGCGTTTGGGGCGAAATTTTTACGCTGGTTCTAGGGAATCGGGCGAGTGGTTTAGATTTTAAGGAAACCGCAACGCTGCACTACTCCAGTGCCTACTTCAATGCCACCTTATTAGGGCAGATTTTTCGACGGATGGGTTTGCCAGCACAAAGTCTAGAATTTCTCACTCGTGGCGCCAAATTCTCTAAACCACCCCTAAGTTCTACCCTGCGAAACTTGCCAGGATTACTGCGCTTGTTGGGTCGGGAATGGAATTTAGAAAAAGACTTTGAATCAGATTATCAGAATCAATTTGCACCGACTCTGACGCGCTTGATGGCTCAACCCGCCTCTGAGTTATCTCCCTCAGCACTCTTAGAACGAATCGAGCTGATTTTGGATGTGTTGAAACGAGCGACTTATTACAGCATTATGGCTCCCTTAAGTATGTCCCTCAGGCAGGCAGTGTTGGGGGTTAAGGATACGGAATTGGATAACACTCAGGCGCCGGAGGTTGCCAGTTTGCGGGCGCTGGCGCGATTAGCCGAAGATGCGCGTCATTTGTTACGGCGAACACCACTTGAGGTGGAAAGTGCGGCTTCCCTGTTTGCTACCCTCGCTGAAATGAGTGATGGTCAAGGCATTTTAGAGCAGTTTAACCAATTTCTAGACCGCTATGGCTACCTGAGTGAAGTGGCAACTGATATTGCTGTTCCCACCTGGAAAGAAGACCCTCGAATAGTTCGGCAGTTGTTTGCACAATTTCTTTCTTTTCCACCGCCGGAGTCTCAAACCCCCACAGAATCTACTTGGCAGTTGGCTCAGGTACAGGCTCGTCTGAATCTAAAAGGTCGAGTCACAGAAATCTATTCTCTGCTGTTGGCACATCTGCGCTGGAGTTTTGTGGCGCTCGAAAAAACCTGGATACAGTCAAAACTGCTGTCTGAAGTGGGAGATATTTTTTTCCTAGAATATTCGGAAGTTCATCGTCTGGTTTCTGGCACTGACGAGTTGTTGAGCAAGCAACTGCCCAATATTGTGGAATATAGGCGATCGCAACTTGAACAGCATCGCCAATTAACCAACATTTCATCCCTTGTCTATGGCAATGCCCCTCCCGCCCCTCTAACTGCTCCCTCCTCATCTCACCTTTCTCAACAACGCTTGCAAGGAATTGGGGCAAGTGCTGGGCAAGTAGAGGGCTTTGTGAAGGTTCTCCTCAACTGGCAAGCGGTTCCAGATATTGACCAACAAACAATTCTTGTTGTACCTTATACCGATTCGGGGTGGGCACCGCTACTGGCTCGTGCTGGCGGTTTAATTGCCCAAGTGGGGGGGCGTCTTTCTCATGGCGCAATTGTGGCTCGTGAGTATGGTATTCCCGCAGTGATGGACATCCACAACGCTACCCAAGTCTTGCGAGATGGTCAACGGGTACGAATTAATGGTCAGCTAGGTATTGTTGAAGTACTAGATTAGTCTGACACCTCAACCCCATCACTATCGCTATTGTTCACACCGTTATGTGTTAGGCTCTATATTGAAGATTAAATTCGGCTGCGTAGTTTGCTCTTATAGCATTGACAAGCCTCCTCCGAATCTTAATTCTCTACATCCTCTGATTCGAGAGACAGTTTATGTCAATTTATGTCGGCAATCTATCCTATGAGGTCACGCAAGATGAACTCAACCAAGTCTTTGCAGAATATGGAACTGTGAAGCGAGTTCAATTGCCTACCGATCGGGAGACAGGCCGCTTACGCGGTTTCGCGTTCGTAGAAATGGGAACTGAAGCAGAAGAAACCGCTGCAATTGAAGCCCTTGACGGTGCAGAATGGATGGGGCGTGACTTAAAGGTTAATAAAGCCAAACCCCGTGAAGAAAGACGACCTTCTGGTGGAGGAGGCGGTAGCTGGGGCAACAATAATCGACGCAACTAAATTTCGGTAATCGGAATTTAACTCTAAGGTCTAAAGGGCAGACAAAGAGTCTGCCTTTTTTATTGAAAGCTCACGAGCGATACTCATCATTATCAATTTTAGACAATCTGTTTTTTGTTGACTGGTGAATGTTAACAGTTTATTGAAAGCGCTCATTAGTTAACCATCAACAAAAGTCAATAAATTAAATAGGAAATGTTTAATTTATCTCAGTTCAATCATTAAGTTAATTTAGGAGGAGAGCGGATGGCCCAAGTGATTCTTGGCGAAAATGAAGGAATTGAATCAGCCCTTCGTCGCTTTAAACGGCAAGTTTCTAAAGCGGAAATCTTTCCGGATATGAAGAAGCATCGTCACTTTGAAACCCCTCTTCAAAAGCGTAAGCGTAAAGCCGTTGCCAGACACAAACAGAGTAAAAGGCTCAAGCGCTACCGATAAACTCTGTTTTAAACCAGGTCAGACAGA
>CADCTM010000555.1 GCA_902805485.1 uncultured Coleofasciculus sp.
GAACGACACCAGTTGCTGGTGGAGTGGAATGATACCAAAGTAGAGTATCCCTTTGATAAGTGTATCCACCAGTTGTTTGAAGAACAGGTGGAGCGATCGCCTGATGCTATTGCGGTGGTTTTTGAAGAAGAACACCTGACGTACCGAGATCTCAACCAACGGGCAAACACAATAGCACATCACTTGAGAACTCTGGGCGTGGGGCCAGAAGTTTTAGTGGGGATTTGTGTAGAGCGCTCCTTAGAAATGGTTGTGGGATTGCTTGGCATCCTCAAAGCTGGTGGAGCGTATGTGCCGCTTGACCCAACTTATCCTTCTGAGCGCTTGCAGTATATGCTAGAAGACTCCGGTGTGCAAGTGCTGCTTACTCAAGCTGGGTTAGTAGAGTCTCTTCCCAAACATAACGCGCGTGTCGTCTGCTTAGACACCCAGGAGCGAGCAATCGCTCTATTGAGCAAACCAAACCCAATCAGCGGGGTGACACCCGATAACCTTGCCTACGTCATCTACACTTCCGGGTCTACCGGAAAGCCTAAAGGAGCGATGAACACCCACCAAGGGGTTTGCAATCGCCTGCTTTGGATGCAACAAACCTATCAATTAACGGCGACAGATTGCGTTTTACAGAAGACTCCTTTCAGCTTCGATGTGTCAGTTTGGGAATTCTTTTGGCCATTATTGACTGGAGCGCGTTTAGTTGTAGCAAAACCGGGTGGGCATCAAGATAGTGCTTACTTAGTTAACTTGACGCTAGAGCAGCAGATTACCACACTGCATTTTGTCCCTTCTATGCTCCAGGTTTTCTTAGAAGAACAGGGTCTGGAAAGGTGCAGTTGTTTGAAGCGAATGTTCTGTAGTGGCGAAGCACTGCCAAAAAAAGTCCAGGAACGCTTTTTTGCTCGCCTGGGCTGCGAATTGCACAATCTCTACGGTCCAACAGAAGCGGCGATCGATGTCACCTTCTGGCAATGCAAACCAGAGAGTAATCTAAGGACGGTGCCTATTGGTCGCCCGATTGCCAACACGCAGATTTACATTCTAGATCGCTATCTCCAACCTGTTGGTGTAGGAGTTGCTGGCGAACTATACATCGGTGGTCATGGTCTGGCACGGGGATACCTCAACCGTCCCGATTTGACAAATGAAAAATTTATTTCCAATCCCTTTAGCAATCAACCAAATTCTCGCCTCTACAAAACTGGTGATCAGGCACGCTATCTAACTGACGGTAACATCGAGTTCCTTGGTCGCCTTGACAACCAGGTCAAGATTCGCGGCTTCCGCATCGAACTGGGAGAAATTGAGACAGCGATCGCGCAATACCCCGGCGTGCGAGAAACTGTAGTTATAGCGCGAGAAGATATTCCAGACCGCAAATATCTGGCAGCTTATATTGTTCCTAACCACGACTCGGCGATCGCTAGCAGCGACCTGCGCGGTTTTCTCAAGCAGAAACTGCCCGATTACATGATACCTTCAACCTTTGTAATGCTTTCTGCCCTGCCACTAACGCCCAACGGCAAAATAGATCGTCGCGCCCTGCCAAAGCCAGAAACTGCACATCAAGAACTAGCAGCAGCCTTTGTTCCCCCCCGCGACACAGTTGAACAGCAACTACAGAGAATATGGTCGGAGGTTTTGCAGCTTCCTACTGTCGGAGTAGGGGATAACTTCTTTGAATTAGGCGGTCATTCTCTTTTAGCTATGCGCCTCATGGCAAAGATAGAGCAATGCTTTGGGAAAAATCTGCCCCTAGCGACACTCTTTTCTAGCTCGACTATCGAACAGCTAGCAATTCGTCTTCGCTGTGAAACAGATTCCTTGCCCTGGTCTCCCTTGGTAGCAATTCAGTCCGGCGGCGACAAGCGACCTTTTTTCTGTGTGCCTGGAGTTGGTGGAAATGTTATTTACTTATATGAGCTAGCGCGTCATCTTGGATTAAGCCAACCGTTCTACGGTCTCCAAGCACTAGGTCTTGATGGAGAATCAGAGCCTTTTAATCGGATGGAAGAAATAGCCGCCTACTATATTGAAGCAATACAGACCG
>CADCTM010000556.1 GCA_902805485.1 uncultured Coleofasciculus sp.
CTGACACATCAGCTTCGTGCCCAAACCCTTTCCGGTGATAATTGTCTGAACTATTTAGCGATCGCTTAACCCCAAACATCCCGGATCAAGTCATCATCAATGAATATCAACCAGGACAAGGCATTGCAAATCATCTTGACTGTGTTCCTTGCTTTGGAAACACGATTATTTCCCTAAGTTTGGGGAGTGCGTGTTTAATGGATTTTACTCATTCTCAAACTAAAGAAAAAACCTCAATATTATTGTATCCAGGCAGTGTAATTGTCATGCAAGGAGCCGCCAGATATGATTGGCAACATGGCATTGCTGCCCGAAAAAAAGATAAATATAAAGGTAAAGAAATCTTGAGAACCAGACGAGTATCTATGACCTTTAGAGAAGTTTTATTTCCTTATAAGTAATCGTCTACTACGAGGCTTTAATCAGGATATCTGCCCTCCGTCCCCAGACCAACAAAAACCTCAAAACAGCTACACTTAATAACAGCCCTGTAATCGATTGCTGACGAAGAGAGAGAATTCTCAATCTCCATAGTCCTTCTTGCTCAAACTATGTTGCCAGTTATTTACTCCGATGAATTCCTCCAACACGACACCGGGCGTTTTCACCCAGAGCGAGCGCAACGCTTAGTCGCCATTGTCAAAGCCCTAAAAGCAGCACCTTGGGCAGATAAAATTGAGTGGCAGCTACCTACGCCCGTAGCAACCCGTCCAGTACTGCCTCTGGTGCAACAACTTCATAGCTTCGCCTACATCAAAACCGTTCAGGAAATTGCCAATAATGGCGGGGGACTGCTCGACGCCGATACCCCCATTTCGCCACGTAGTTATGATATTGCCTTGCTAGCCGTTAGCGCTTGGTTAGATGGCGTGGATCAGGTACTTGCCACCCAAAACCCCGCATTTGTCCTGGCACGCCCCCCCGGACATCATGCTGAACGCAATACAGGGATGGGGTTTTGCCTATTTTCCAATGCTGCGATCGCTTCTTTCTACGCCCTCCAGCAACCTGGTATCCAACGAGTTGCCATCCTCGACTGGGATGTCCATCACGGCAACGGTACCCAAGAAATTGTTGAGAATAATTCCGAAATTGCCTACTGTTCCCTACATCAATCGCCTTGCTACCCAGGCACCGGCAAGGCAACTGAACAAGGCAAACACAATAATGTGCTAAACCTGCCGATGCCACCCGGTAGCACCTTAGCGGACTATCAGCCCCTGTTTGAGCAGAAAGTCATGCCGTTTTTCCAAAATTTTCAGCCCGATTTACTGATCATTAGTGCGGGTTATGATGCTAATGCCGATGATCCGTTAGCAGGAATTTCTCTCAACCCTGAAGATTATGGCTTGTTTACACATTACTGCCTGCAACTGACTCGCCGCATCGTCTTTGGACTCGAAGGCGGTTATCACCTCACAGCGCTTGCTCAGTCCGTTGTGGCAACAATAGAACAGTGTTTAACTTGAATTTAATCCCGAATTCATCAAACCTTGACACCTTTACCACTTTACCCGTATCCTAATTCATCCAACGTAACCCAAGCCAAGGCGGCTCTGCGGCACTTTCTGGCGTTGCTCTCGTCAAACGCCTCAAGCAGGGCAAAAGCAAAACCTTAAAAATAGATAAAAATTATCATCTTCCCTAAGACATATTTTTCTTTATCTTTAGGTATACTTAGCAAAACTACGTATCTCCTTGGAGACCGTGGGCAAGCGCACCTTATGCAGGAAACGCAATAGCTAAGTATGAACTCCTTAGAATTAGACCAAGAAATTGGTAAGATGGCGGTAGCAATGATGACCCGTAACAGCGCAATCGGCAAAGCGCTCATCGCTCATCTAAGAACTCAAATGACGCTGGAATCTGTAGCTGGTGTTTTGCTCGTGAGTATCCAGCGGGTGGTGTGGTTTGATACGGACTCAGTAGTTTGGACGATTAAGCATCTGATTCCTACAGATATTATGGAAGAAATTCAAAGAATGACTTCATTTGCCGTCTATAAGCATTTAGTTGGTAAAGGATTTGTACCAGGAAAGGACTTGA
>CADCTM010000557.1:0-7158 GCA_902805485.1 uncultured Coleofasciculus sp.
AATCTAATAACTCCATCGGATGCATCAAGGCAATTTCTTTTCCTTGTAACTGCAAATGCTTCTTTATTTGTAACGAACAACCAGGATTAGCGGAAGTGATTAAATCAGCACCAGTATTGAGCAAATTATTAACCTTTTGTTGACCTAATTCATCTGCCACTTCTGGTTGCAGCATATTGTAAACACCCGCACTTCCACAACACAAAGCAGCATCAATCGGTTCCCGTAATTTCACATTCGGAATTTGCCGCAAAAGTTGCCGAGGTTGCACACTAATTTTTTGCCCGTGTAATAAGTGACAAGCATCTTGATAAACTATCTTCAATTCATCATCCGTTATGGGTGAAAGTGCCGCTGTCAGTCCCACTTCTGCCAAGAATTCTTGAGCATCTTTTACCTTAGAAGCAAAGGCACTTGCTTTTTCCCGATACTCTGGATCATCTTGTAAGATATGACCGTATTCTTTTAAAGTATGACCACACCCTGCGGCATTAATAATGACAGCATCAACATCTGTCCCTTCAAAACTCTCAATCATCTGCCGTGCCATGATGTGAGATTGTTCAGTTTGCCCTTGATGTTCCGGTAATGCCGCACAACATCCTTGCGTTTTCGGAATAACTACTTCACAACCATTTGCAGTTAAAACGCGCACCGTTGCTTCATTTACGGGTGAGAAAAACAAGCGTTGCACACACCCTAAAATCATCCCAACTCGGTAACGTTTTTCTCCTTGGGCTGGTATAATCGTAGGTAAATTATCTCGAAAAGCCGCAAGAGAAAGTTGTGGCAAAATTGAATCCATCGCCGCTAAACGAGGAAAGACTTTCTTTAACAAACCTGTTGACCGAACAAGCTTCTGTACTCCCAATTTTTGATAGACATAAAGAGGAGCAAGGAAGGGGCGCAAGCGTTGCGGATAAGGGAATAAATTAAAGATAATTGCTCTAATTAATCTGTCTGAAATACTGCGCGGATAGTTGCGCTCAACTTGCGGACGAGTGGCGGCAATTAACTTATCATACTGCACACCAGATGGACAGGTAGTAACACAAGCAAGACATCCCAAACACGAGTCAAAATGTTGTGCAGTTGCCTCAACAATTTCTGCCTCGCCATTATTAATCGCATCCATCAAATAAATCCGTCCCCTCGGAGAATCCATCTCCTTGCCAAGGATGCGATAACTGGGACAAGTAGAAAGACAAAATCCGCAATGGACGCAAGAATCGATTAGTTTTTGTTCAGGAGGATGATTGGCATCAAAACCAGAAGTTGCGTTTTCCTTTAAGGATTCAGATAAATCTAACCGTACAGAGTCCGGAGTAGGAAAGTTAGAATTAGATGTATTTGATGTTTGCATTTTTTGTAGTTTATTTTCAATGTTATCTAAGTCTGAGGTGGGTGTTCCAACTAAATTCCCCCAACAAACCGATTTGGACTTAATAAGTTTTTTGAGTCAAACTGGTCTTTAATTTGGTGCATAATCTGCAAAGCATTGCCGTTATAACCCCAAACATCTAGCTGTTGCTTAAAATTAATCGGCGCTTCCAAAACCGTCAGGAAACCCTTTTGAGCTTGACAATACTGCCGCATCTCCATAATTGTTTTGGGAGTCACCGTTGATGGATCAAGTTGCAATAAACCCAACCCACTTCCTGCATGAATTAATCCTAATCCTGACGGGGAACTGAGACGAGCCAATTCTGTCAAAGTTGATACAGCAGCGGTAGGTAATACTCCTATTTTGCAAGTAATTACTGGCTTTTGTGGTGTACTCCAGATATATTCTGGCAATGACTGCCATAAGTAGTGTTCGTCGGCGTCAGTATAAAGCGTCTCTAGTAAACCTAACTTTTGCCCAATTTCCAACAGTCTGGACGATTGTTCCTTGACACTTTGTGTCACACTTTGGAAACGAACCATTAAGCCAATACCTTGACCAAAACCAAGTTTTCTAACCAGTTGGGTGGAGAGTAAATCAGCGGCTGTTGGTGTTAAGGCAGAAGCGAGTAAGATTTTAGTAGCAGAAGCGATCGCCTCTTGATCACCACTCAAGACAACGGTTGCCGCCGCTTCAGCTACCGGATACAGTCGGAATGTCACTTCTGTAATAATTCCCAGCGTCCCATAAGACCCAGTAAACAGCTTCATTAAGTCGTAACCTGCAACATTTTTAACTACCCGTCCCCCCGCTTTGGCGACTTGTCCATCACTGCGGATGAAGGAAATACCCAACAACATATCCCGGATACCGCCGTAGCGATGGCGCAAAGAACCACTATCTGCCGTCGCAACAATGCCACCCAGGGTTGCTTCTTGAGGATATGCCGGTTCCAAGGGCAGAAATTGACCAGTTTTCAATAAAATCTCTTGTAAGTCAGCGAATTTAACACCAGCCTCTACAGTAACCGTCAAATCACCAACCGCGTGTTCAATTACACGATTCAAGCGTCCTGTACTGACAACAACATCAACCTTCTTACCCACGCCACCCCATCCCAGTTTACTGCCACTTCCGCAGGGGAGAACGCACAAGTTATTATTGTAAGTCTTGTGTATTACACTTTTAAGTTCGTCTGCTGTATTGGGGTATACAATGCAACTGGGGAAGTTTTCGGGTGTATTTACGTTCGCGATTCGCTCTTGCCAAACGGGTTTTAAGTTTTCCCAGCTAGCGATGGCATCACCAACAATCGGTTCAAGTTTTTGGATGATCGCATTCATACTTGTTTATCCTTATAAGCTCGTTGCTGCGGTGCTTCCCAATGGTGCTTCTACGACTAATTTTTCGCTAAAAATCCTAACCCTACCAAAAATAAATCGGATAGGAGAGACATCGACCTATTTACTCTAGTATCCTAGGCGACATTAATGCCTGTAGATCCAGGGTTTCCTACGTAATTCACTTCCAGGAGTTCACGGGATGGCTCGTCGCAAAATAAAAAAAATAGTCGAGCAAGCCTTAGATCGAGAGAGTTTGCTAAATCGTTTAACCACCCGCATCCGTCAATCCTTAGAGCTGCAAGAGATTTTAACAACAACGGTAGAGGAAATTCGCTCTTTCTTGGATACAGACCGCGTTAAAATTTACCGATTTAATCTTGACAATAGCGGCGAAGTGATTGCCGAATCAATTCAAGGAACTAGTTTACCCTCCCTGTTTGGCTTACGATTTCCCGCCGATGACATTCCTCAATTTGCCCGCGATTTATTTGTCAAAGTGCGTCAGCGAGTGATTATTGATATCGCTTCCAATCGCAAAACCCTGAACCGCTTAGACTCAGCCGAAACAGGCAAAAGTTTAATCCAAGAAGACATCCGCCACTATCCTGTTGACCCTTGCCATCAAGAATACCTCACCACGATGGGGGTAGCTTCGTCTTTGGTTGTACCAATTTTGCATCAAAACAGCTTGTGGGGGTTGTTGGTGTCTCACCATCATGCATCACGCCGCTATGATGAGCGAGAGTTGCAAATTGTCCAACTACTAGTGGATCAAGTCTCAATTGCGATCGCTCAATCCGATCTACTTTACCGCGCCCGCCTGCAAGCCGACCACGAAGCGAAACTCAACCAAATCAGCAGTCGCCTCCACTTTCCTCTAAAAGTCCCGAAAATCTGTCAAATGGTTTTAGAGGAAACGGTCACTGCCTTAGAAGGGTCTGGCGGTAGACTTTATATTACTGCCGAACCCACAGGTAGAGCGGCTCAACTTTATACAACCGGAGAGCAACCAACCCAAGCAGCAATTGAAGAAACTGCCTTTTGGCAGCAAATCATGCAGTCCTCGGCAGAAGCCGAAGCAACGCCATTAATCGACGCCGTTACCTCGCTACAAACTTGGGAATTTACCCGTAGCGAAGCCTTGAAGCAAGCGTCTAGCAACAATAGTGGAGACGGCGTGATTTCACACCTTTATACCATTCCCGACCTTTATAAAGAATCCGCCCTACAGCCTTTGCTTTCGGCATTCTCGGACAGTACCATTTGCAGCCTACTGATCGTACCGCTTCAGTATCATCAACAAATTGTCGGCTGTCTGACGATCTTTCGCAGCGAGATTGAAACTGAAACCATGTGGGCAGGACGTTTGGAGCGCGATACCCGCAACCACCGTCCTCGTGCCTCCTTTGAAGCATGGCGAGAAATTACCAAAGGACAGGCACAACCTTGGACGCCTGAAGAAATAAAATTAGCACAAGCGATCGGCATTCATCTCTACATGGCAGTGATGCAAAAACGGGTAGAGGAGACGATTCGGCATCAGGCATCCCATGACCATTTAACGGGTTTGCCCAACCGCCTGCTATTTGACGACCGACTTTCCCTAGCACTGGCACAAATCAATCACCACGGAGACATCTTAGCTGTGGTATTTCTCGATTTAGACAGCTTCAAAACGATTAATGATACTCTCGGTCATGCCGTCGGCGACCAATTACTTAAACGTGTAGCTGAACGCCTTACGGGATGCCTGCGCGAGACAGACGTACTTGCCCGTTGGGGTGGGGATGAATTTACCTTATTGTTGTCGCCGATCAACAATCCTGATGAGGCAGCTTTGATCGCTAAACAAATTATTGAAACCCTCAACATTCCCCTAAAGTTTAACGGTCAAGAATTACATATTAAGGCAAGTTTAGGAATTGCTTTTGCTCCTTATGATGGGGATGATGCTGAAACGCTTTTGAAAAATGCCGATGCCGCGATGTATCGTTCCAAGCAGCAAGGGCGCAATAATTATCAATTTTATACACAAGCGATCGGCACGAAAGCACAAGAAAGATTAGTTTTGGAAAACAATCTTTATAAGGCATTAGAACGCCAAGAATTTTGTTTGCACTATCAGCCACAAATCGATTTGCAAACAGGTCAGATTGTCGGTATGGAAGCCTTAATTCGTTGGCAAAGTCCAGTATTAGGGTTTGTTTCACCGGGTGTATTTATTCCTATTGCTGAAGAAATGGGGCTGATTAATACTATTGGCGAATGGGTGCTTTGGACGGCTTGCATTCAAAATAAATCATGGCAGTCTTTAGGATTACCACCGATACGGATGGCGGTTAATCTGTCGGCACTCCAGTTTCAGGAAAAGAATTTAGTTACAACTATTGCACAAACTCTAGAAGAGACAAAGCTTGAACCTGAGTATCTAGAACTTGAAATTACCGAGAGTATGGCGATGCAGGATATTCCCCTAACTGTTTCAGTATTGCAGACGTTGCGTAGCATGGGAATTCAAATTGCAATCGATGATTTTGGCACTGGTTACTCCTCACTTTCTTCATTGAAACATTTTCCGTTAGATAAGTTGAAAATTGACCAATCTTTTATCCGAGAACTCGTAACTGATTCTTATGATGCAGCAATTATTAATGCGCTTTTAGCTTTGGGACAAGGATTAAAGCTGGAAGTAGTTGCAGAGGGTGTGGAAACTCAAGAGCAGTTAAATTTTTTGCGCGAAGTTAAGTGTGATGGCGTCCAAGGCTATCTTTTAAGCCGTCCTTTACCGACCCCAGAGGCAACCGTTTGTTTATCAAAAAAAGAACGCTGGATTTGAATTAAAGATTTGAATAAAACTAAAACTACTAACTGGTTCCCTAATTGGGGCTGCAATCGTTCTTTCAGGAGTTGTTTTGCTTAGTACTCGTAGGCAAGCCCAAAAACTCCCATAATTCATCCAAAATTGACAATTTATTGCTTTAAAATTAGTTAAATTTAGTATTTATATTTAGTCAGTGTAAATTGAAGTTATGCAAAAACCCATTGTCTGGATTCATGGTGATTGTTTAAGTCCAAAAAACCCAGCTTTACAAACCTATCCTAATGCTCCAGCAATTTGGGTTTGGGATGAGGCTTTGTTGGAAGAATGGAAAATCGGCATGAAGCGAATTGTTTTTATCTATGAGTGCTTGTTAGAGTTACCCGTAATAATTCGGCGCGGAGATGTTGCAAAAGAAGTTGCGGCTTTTGCTAAAGAACATGCTGCTGATGGTGTGGCGACAGTGGACAGTCCGAGTCCTCGGTTTAAGTCGATTTGTGATGCAATAGAAGATGCAACATTGGAAGTTGAAATTTGGTCGCCACGGCCGTTTGTGAACTATGACGGTTATATTGATTTGAAGCGATTTTCTCGTTATTGGCGTGTAGCACAACAGTATATATTTGAGTCGAAATAAAATAGTAACGATACTTAATTGCCTTTAATGTTGAAGACAGGAAAATTCCCGACAGCTTCCGCCTTTGGGAAAACTGATTGAACCTCAACTAACACAGAGCAAGCTGCCTTGCGAGCAATTTTATACCAGTTAATCTAAAGGCTCACGGCAAGCACTATGCTTTTCACCATATTCACCCAAGCGTCGGTAGCTGATGACGTGCATTAGCCAAAATCTCCCTCAGTTCAATAGTCTTGTCATGATCTCAATAAGGCTTTTTGTCCTCCAGCATCAATCCATGTCGCCACAGGTTTGAATTGGGGAAATGCTCTGTAAAGAGGCAACGCTGTGCTACCATGCCCCGAAAACCTTGCTAACTGTTACAGTTCTTGACGCTTTAGCTAGTCTTGCACAGCCTCGGTGATAGCATTCCCTAAATGCCCTAAATAAGGTTGAAAAAACTATGGCAGAAACCCTTACTGGACAAGCTCCCCTCTTTGGTGGTGGTACTGGTGGCTTGCTTACCAAAGCTCTAGTCGAAGAAAAATACGCCATCACTTGGACTAGCCCGAAAGAGCAAGTATTTGAACTACCCACAGGCGGCGCCGCCGTCATGCGCCAAGGTGACAACTTGCTTTACCTAGCACGCAAAGAATACTGTATCGCTTTAGGCGGTCAGCAACTGCGGGCAAAGTTCAAAATCAACAACTACAAAATTTACCGAATTTTCCCCAACGGTGAAATTCAGTACCTCCATCCCTCTGATGGCGTTTTCCCTGAGAAGGTAAACGAAGGGCGTCCCTATGTCGGTAAAATTGAGCGCAATATCGGCAGAAACCCAGAACCCCCAACGATTAAATTCAGCGGTAAACAACCCTGGGATGTCTAATTCTAGGGACTAGGCACTAGGGCGTGTCTGTAAACCTGGAGATCTCCCTAATCCCCCTTTTTAAGGGGGGAAAACGAACTCATGGGTTTCCCTTTTGAAGAGGGATTT
>CADCTM010000557.1:7168-9785 GCA_902805485.1 uncultured Coleofasciculus sp.
GGAGTCCTAAGATGAAGTGCAACTATTGAGTTGTGTAAAAATACAACCCTAGCCAACTTTTTACTAAGGCGGTTGGGGGGATCTTCTTTGATTGAGTGCGATAATGAGACGTTTGAAAACATACCCTAGCCCCTAAAACAAGGATGATTTTCCCGGATTTCTCAGCCTTTTGTGCCCTAGCTCAACAAGGTAACTTTGTCCCCGTATATCAGGAGTGGGTTGCCGATTTAGAAACGCCTGTATCTGCTTGGTATAAGGTTTGTGCAGGTCAACCTTACAGCTTTTTGTTGGAATCGGTAGAAGGTGGGGAAAGTTTGGGGCGCTACAGTTTTCTGGGCTGTGAACCGTTATGGGTGCTGGAAACGAGGGGAGAACACACTACTCAAACATTTAGAGATGCTTCTGTAACTGTATTTGAGGGCGATCCTTTTAAGACATTAGCCGATTGCCTAAAACCTTATCAACCTGTGAAATTACCCCAACTGCCGCCCGGAATCGGTGGTTTGTTTGGGTTTTGGGGTTATGAACTGATTCGCTGGATTGAGGGGCGTGTGCCAGTTTACCCGGTAACTGAGACAGATTTGCCGGATGGAATCTGGATGCAGGTAGATAATCTGATTGTTTTTGACCAAGTAAAGCGGAAGATTTGGGCGATCGCTTATGCAGATTTACGGGATGGGGCAAATTTAGAACAAGCCTATCAACAAGCTTGCGATCGCGTCCGTGCCTTAGTAAACAAACTGCAACTTCCCTTATCCGGTAAAGATACCGTACTGGAATGGACGCCGCCAGAAACTGCCACTCAGGAGTTGTCCTACACCAGCAACACTGAAGCATCAAAATACTGCACCAATGTCGAAAAAGCAAAAGAATACATCCGCGCCGGCGACATCTTTCAAGTTGTAATCTCCCAGCGCCTAGCGGCAGAATACAGCGGCGAACCCTTTGCACTGTATCGTTCCCTACGCCTGATCAATCCTTCGCCCTACATGGCGTATTTTAACTTCCAAGATTGGCAAATCATCGGCTCTAGTCCAGAAGTGATGGTCAATGCTATCACCTCACCAAATGGAGGACTGACGGCAACTTTACGACCAATTGCCGGTACGAGACGCCGGGGGCAAACGCCTCAAGAAGATGATGCCTTGGCAGAAGAATTGCTCAAAGACCCGAAAGAAATTGCCGAACACGTTATGTTGGTTGACTTGGGGCGTAATGACTTGGGACGTGCTTGCAAGAATGGTACGGTAACGGTTGATGAACTGATGCTGATTGAGCGCTACTCCCACGTTATGCACATTGTGAGTAATGTGGTGGGCGAACTTGATGGTAGTAAGACCGCTTGGGATTTACTCAAAGCTTGCTTTCCGGCAGGGACAGTTAGCGGTGCGCCGAAAATTCGGGCGATGGAGATTATTCACGAATTGGAACCTGAACGCCGGGGACCTTACTCTGGTGCTTATGGCTACTATGATTTTGAGGGACAACTTAATAGTGCGATCGCGATTCGGACTATGGTTGTTCGTTTGCAAGCTTCTGGTTCCCATCTCGTAACTGTTCAAGCTGGTGCTGGTTTAGTTGCCGACTCTGACCCAGAAAAGGAATACGAAGAAACTCTTAATAAAGCTAGAGGGTTACTTGAAGCGATTCGCTGTTTGCGGGGTTAGGATACAGTGCAACTCGGAATAATTTGTCAATGAGCAAACTAATTCCGACCAATGTAACGATTTAATTGTGTCGGACTGGATTGCATCACCACAGCTTCAAAAGGCACTATTCCGACCTTTTCACTATTAAGACAACGCGCCGCTTCTTGGGATAAATCCAGACTGCGATCAGGAACATAAGGTCCACGGTCGTTAATTCTGACAATCACAGAATGACCATTTTTGCGATTTTTTACCTTGAGATAGGTATCAAATGGCAATGTCGGATGAGCTGCGGTTAGTTCATGCTTATCGTAGGTTTCTCCCGTGGCAGTGGGGCGACCATGAAAGATTGTGCCGTACCAAGAAGCTCTGCCTTGAAATGCTTTTGAGGTTTCGACTAAGTTATACATCCGTCGTTGTGCTTCTGCTAGAGGAAACGGTTTTTTTCCTAAAGCCATGCGGAGGTTATTAGTCCATTCAATGGCAAGTAATTCGGGATTTCGCTTGAGAGTTTCGGCTAAAGCTTTGTCAACTTTAAACAATAAGCGATCGCCTACTTTTACCGTCGGCACTCCTTTAGAAAGTATAGGTTCAACAGGCGCAGCCTTCAAAGCCGGACTAGATGAATCCGCTAAAAATTGCTTCAAACGTTGAGCCATTAATTCCGCCTGATTTCGCTGAGGAAATTGCCCAATTAAGTGATTTTTCACCCTAACTTGAAAGTTCTCGTTTTCCTTAGAGGTAGAAACAACTGCTTGTCTTCTTAGCCACTGGGAGTATTGCAAAAAACCTTTTTTTACACGTTTGACCTGATCATTTGGCTTATCTCCAACTGTACCCCCAGATTGAGTACTGACGACGACAACCGATGAGATCAATGATTCTTCAACAGGTTCATTCCGCTGACGCCAAGGCAACAAATTTTGTACTACCTGTAAAATTTGTTGAGAGAATGTCGATTTTGACTC
>CADCTM010000558.1 GCA_902805485.1 uncultured Coleofasciculus sp.
GCTGGACACAGCCGCTAAGTCAAGTCCTGAAGTCCTGCAAGCGTTGCAAGAATTGGTAGAAGCAGCAAAGACAGATCCCAACCCTAAATTTGCTCAAGCACTATTTGAAGTAGCAGATACGCTGAAATCTCTACAGCCAACAATCCAGAACTTAGCGAAGTTAGCAGATAAGATTGGATTGGTTGTCCAGGGAGGTAATGTTCGGATTGATAAATTGATCTTTAAATCACCATTCGTAGGGGCGCACAGCCGTGCGCCCCTACCATATATTTACAACAAATCCTTAAACTTCGGGTCAGAGTCAAGCATTTTCACAACCTGCTTAATATCCTGAGTGCGGTCTTTTTTGACAATCAAAGTCACATTGCGATCGCGTACAACCACCACATCTTCCAATCCAATCGTCACAATCACCTCATCCTCACCACTAGCATAAAGAATTGCGCCTTTGGTATCCATCCCCACATGAGTTGCTAATTCAACATTCTCGGCATCTTTTTTCAACAACCGCTCGATCGCATTCCAATCTCCCAAATCATCCCACCCAAAGGACGCAGGCAAAACATAAGCAAGTTTTGTTTTTTCCATCAATGCATAATCGATACTCTGCTTCTGTAGTTGGGAATACGCAGCGACACCTTTTTCTTCTATCGGCCCAATAATTTCCGGTGCATAAGTCCGCAGTTCATCTAAAACCACCCCAGCGCGGAAAATAAAAATGCCACTATTCCAACTAAAGCGCCCGGTTTCAATAAATTCTTGAGCCGTTTCGCGATCGGGTTTTTCAGTAAACCGCGTCACCTTATAAACGGGTAAATCACCAAACGTCCCAGTTTGCTCCCCTTGCTCGATATAACCATAACCTGTAGAAGGATAGCTGGGAGTAATCCCCAACGTCACAATCGACGGTTTCGCCGATGCCATTTGGGTCGCCGCCTCGATCGTAGCTTGAAACTGCGCCAAATCGTCAATCCAAGGGTCAGCCGGAAAAAAGCCCACTATTGCATCTTCCCCATAGACCTTAGCAATTTCAAGCGTTGCCCAAGCCAGTGCCGGTGCTGTATCGCGTCCTTCCGGTTCTAGCAGTAAATTCTTTTCGGGTAAATTGGGCAGTTGTTCTCGAACCCCATCAGCGAGTAGCTCAGAAGTAACAACCCAAACCTTCTCCAGATTACCTGCTGGCGTACTGAGTCGGTCAGCCGTTGCCTGCAAAAGGCTTTTGCCACTACCATCTAAACTGAGAAACTGCTTGGGTCGGTGCTTCCGACTCAACGGCCAAAAACGCTCACCTTTGCCACCAGCAAGAATCACAGGTATCAAGGACTTATCCATTTCTTGCAACGCCTACTTTATTTCTGCTATATCCTAACTTCGCCTTTCCTGATTAAGTTTTTTCCAGGTGAAAAATAATTAGTCCAATACTGATTAATTATCATCAACCGGGATTGAGTTACTGGCGTTATAATCCTGCATGAGATTTCAGAAAATCCAACTGTATGCGAAAGCAACAGTAATCGAGTGAGGTGAGGGTGAAAAACGAAGTCAAGCAGTCCACACGCGGACTAGGACTTAAAGCGTCCGAAAATTCTAGTAATTCCCAGGCAAATGTAGCTCCCGGTAATGTTGAGGATCGCTCTACTTCACCACCAGATAGTTCAAGTAAATCATCAAAACGCCCCTATATGCGCTGGTTTTTTTGGAGTGCTGCCTTTGTCCTCACCGCTACCATTTCTGCGGCGTTAGGGGCTACCTTGGCATTAGTTACACCCTTATCGCCGTTTCTTGCACCTTTGCGAGGGTTGGGTGCTAAAGGAGATTTGTGGACTCGCGGCTTTCAGTATAAAATCGCCCGACCGATTAACATTTTGGTGATGGGGATTGATCGTGTACCCAACGCCCCCAAAAATTCACGGGAAGTTTTTGCCGGTCGCAGTGATACGATGTTGCTCTTACGCCTCGACCCCAGAGACAATAGCGTAAGAATGCTCTCGATTCCACGGGATACTAAAGTAGACATTCCTGGCGTGGGTGTCGCTA
>CADCTM010000559.1 GCA_902805485.1 uncultured Coleofasciculus sp.
AATACACTCCAATTGACCGCCATGTTTTTCGACAATAATCTGATAGCTAATGGACATTCCCAGTCCTGTACCGGAGCCAACAGGTTTAGTTGTAAAAAATGGATCAAATAATTTACCGCGTACCTCCTCGCTCATGCCAGAGCCGTTGTCACCAATTAGAACGATCACTTGATTCCTATCTAATACTTGTGTGCAAATCCAGATCGTACTTGGATGATTTTTGATCTCTTCAAGAGAGCGTTGTTTATTATATTCATCAATAGCATCGATCGCATTTGTCAGGATGTTCATAAATACCTGATTGAGTTGCCCTGCAAAACCTTCCACTAAAGGTAAGATGCCATAATCTTTATGAACAATAATCTCTGGATGTGAATCGGTTGCTTTCAGGCGATTCTGCAAAAGTAATAGGGTGTTATTAATCCCGTCATGAAGGTCTATCGGCTTCATTACAGTTTGTTCAGCCCGTAAAAAGTTTTGCAGGGATAAAACAATTTGCCGAAGACGATTTGCCCCTACCTTCATTGAGCTTAACAGCTTCGGCATATCTGTCATCAGGAAATCGAAATCAATCGCTTCCAACTCCACCTGGATTTGCTCAACAGGTTCAGGATAGTGAGATGAATAAAGCTTCACCAAACGCATCAAGTCTTTGATGTAACAATTGGCATAATCGAGATTACCGTAGATAAAACCCACTGGGTTGTTGATTTCGTGGGCAACGCCCGCGACTAGCTGCCCCAAACTCGACATTTTTTCCGTCTGAATTAGTTGAGCTTGAGTCCGCTGAAGTTCGTCCAACAAAGCTTTGACGTGCTGTGTTTCCGCCTCCAATTGTTGTGCTTGGTTTTTTAATCGTGCTTTTGATTGCCGCAACGCCGCCTCAGTTCGTTCGCGTTCCGTAATCTCCTGTTTCAGAAGCTCATTAATTTGTGTGAGTTGAGCCGTTCGTTCCTCAACCCGTATTTCCAATTGAGTGTGCGCTCTTTGCAGCGCTTCCTCAGCTCGTTTGCGTTCTGTGATATCCCGCGTCACCCTCACAAAACCCTGTAGCTGTCCCTTGGCATCTCGTAAAGCGGTGATTATAACATTTGCCCAAAACCTCGACCCATCCTTGCGGACACGCCAACCCTCGTCCTCAAAACTACCTTGACTTGCAGCAAATTTTAAGCCCCACTGGGACTTGCCAATCTCAAGATCTTCCTGGGTATAAAAGCACGAAACCGATTGACCGATAATTTCCGAAGCTTGATACTGCTTAATCCTTTGAGCGCCTGCATTCCAGCTCACAATGCGACCTTCTAAGTCGAGCATAATGATCGCATAATCTTTAATGCTCTCAACCAACAAGCGAAATTGCTCTTCACTTGTCCACTGTGCTGCCTGGGCTTGTTTACGTTCCGTATGATCACAAGCTATGGCATAAATTAATTTCTCATCCCGGCAAGGCGTCACGTTCCACAACAGCCATTTGTAAGAACCGTCCTGGCAACGGAAGCGATTTTCAAACTGTGCTGTCTCTGTACCCGTTGTAACTGCCTGCAACTGTTCTCGGGTTGAGGCTTGGTCTTCTGGATGAATAAATTCAATCCACGGTTGACTTAAAAATTCTTTGGTAGTAAAACCCAATGTTTTCTCACACATCGGGTTGATTTGCTTAAAATAGCCGTCAAAACCCGCAATGAAAAACATATCTAGCGTCAATGTAAAAAACTTGCCCAGATTGCCACGAACCGACGGCTCTAGCTCTGTTTCTTTTTTCTTACTGTTGGAAGTTAGGATTCTTGCCGCTTGAGTTGCCATTACTTACTTACCTGGTTGATTCGACGCAACTCCCCCTTCTTCCAAAAGCGACAATCAAGTTTTGAGACTCTGGGCAAAGTAGTTGCGCCGACTTTGCCAGTCGCTACAGGAGCGGAAGACCCTGCTGAGAATATTAGGCTAAATTTAGTCTCGCTGCTATAAAGGCAGTGGTTGAGAGGTAAGCAGACACACCCTGAAAGAATGAAACACTTAAATCTTTATAGCTAGTTTAAACGAATTATTTTGTTTCACTAATAATTTAATACTAATTCATAGTAATTCAATTATCAATTAAGATTACTTTAAATTACTGATTAGCCAATGACTAATAGATAGATAGCTCTGATATCTATCTCTTAAACATTATCCCCAATTTAGCAAATTAATGCTCAAGGAAGATTGCGAATCAGCAAATTTTGTTTTAAAAAACGTTTTATCCCGTAAGTTTACCTTGTTTTGCGAGAAAGAGTCCAGTAGCAATTTATCAAAAGTAGCAAATCCAAGCTAATCCTGTGGGGATCGCCTTATTCCTCCAGCTCAAGCAATCAGCCAGGGAAGCCAAATCGCTAAACCCAGCAAGCTTGCCAATAAAACTGGTAAGGTGAGGACAACAGCAATGCGGACATACTGAACCCAGCTAATGTGCAGTCCCTTGCGCGCTAAGACATTGAGCCAAAGCAGCGTTGAGAGACTGCCGATTGGTGTAATTTTCGCACCAATGTTGCAACCAATGACATTCGCGTATACCATCACCTCTCGGACAACGGGATCGATCGCATAGGCATCGGGAATGGCGAGAGAATTAATTAACACCGTTGGCAAATTATTCATTACACCCGATAGCACCATTGCCAGAAACCCCGTACCCGTAGCAGAAATAGTCAATCCCCAACTATTAGAACAGCTATCCCCTGATTGTGCAACCCCATAACGACAAGATACATCCCCAAACTAAACAAAATCACTTGCCAGGGGGCTTGTCGCAACACCTTGCGAATGTCAATGACGCTTGTTTTATCCTGATGAAACCAACGACCTGCTAGTGCTAGCATCACCAAAGCACTGATAAAGGCGATCGCAGAAACAGGGATCGACAAAGGGGCTGTAACAAAGTCCCCAATTAAAAGTAATCCTAAAATCGGCAAGCTCCACTGACAAACCAGGGGATCACGAATCGTCGTATCCGGTGGTGGCAAACGGGCAAGATCATAGTGTTGTGGGATGTCCCGCTCAAAGTAAAACCAGAGGACAGCGAGACTAATTGCGATCGCAATAAAATTCACCGGCACCATCACCAAGGCGTAGCGCAAAAACGAAATCTGAAAATAGTCAGCGCTGATAATATTCACCAAATTACTCACTATTAGAGGTGAGCTTGTGGCATCGGCAATAAAACCCGTTGCAAACAAAAACGCCAAAGTTGCACGGGAACTAAACCCCAGCAACAGCAGCATTTCCATCACCGTAGGTGTCCAAATTAAAGCCGTACCATTATTGGTAAGGAGAGCCGTTACCAAGGCTCCGAGTAAGATAACCAAGGAGAACAATAAGCGCCCACGCCCAGCACCAATCCGCGCGATTAAAAGCGCCAACCATTGAAAAAAACCTGCCTCATCGAGGAGCAGGGAAATAATCACCAGCGCCACTAAGGTGAACGTGGCATTCCAAACCAGCGCCCAAACCGTGGGAACATCTTGCAAGGTGACAACGCCCGTAGCAAGAGCAAGCAGCGCCCCGCCAAAGGCACTAAAACCGATGCCTAATCCTCGTGGTTGCCAGATCACAAGAGTAAGAGTGAGCAGAAAAATTGCGATCGCCACGCTAGATTGCCTACCTTTTGTTCAAATTATTTAGACAAGATTGTACGAATTACCCAACGACTGTTTGTGGAGCATTCCTGTAGGGTAGTCGTGGCGACAAAAACTTGCGTCCGCAAGACTTAAAAGCGTGAGTTTGCACGTATGGTAAGCGTGAGTTGATTCATGCAAAAAGTACCGATCTTAAAAAAAATAAGCCTCTCATGATTGAAAGGCTTAAGGCGTGAGGTTGATTTTAAAGCGATTTGTGGAGACCGCTAAATCTTATACAGATGTGCCGACGCCGATGTATCCAGCAAGCGCTGAGAAGATCCCAGAAACAACCGCTGTACCAAAGAGCCACCAGGCGGCTGTAGCAGCGGCTTTGCGGGTTTCTTCTGCTTGACGCTGGGCTTGATGCTTGACTTCATCTACGCGGCGCTGGGCTTCTAATTGCAGGCGTTCTGCCCGTTGGAGGACGCTGTTGCGAGTCCGTTCAATTTGGTCAATGAGTCGGTTGGCGTCAGCTTCGGAAATATCTTCGCGAGAACTCATGACAGCGACGAGAGTGTCGCGATCAAACTGACTTAAGCGAGCGCGTAAGGCATCAAAACCGGCTTGTGGATCATCAAACAACTTGCGGAAGTCACTTCTGATCCCGTCGTAGTTGAGTTCCGGACGGTCAAGGCTGTTAAGGTAGTTGCGGATTTTCGCAAAAACGCGGTCAATGGAATACTGGATGCTTTGTTGCAAATTCTGTAGTTGTCCCATAACTTGCTCGCGGACGCCCATGATTTGCTCGACAATACGATTCACTTCCCCCTCGGAGATATCCCCCCGTTGAGACAGCAGTGCTGTGATCGTAGAACGATCAAAGTGAGAAAGGCGATCGCTTAAACTCGACACCCCAGCACGGGGATCGTGGAGTAATAACTGCATATCGCGCTGAATGCCTTCGGGATTCAGTTCATCCTTACCGGTCGAACGAAGATAATCTGTGATCGTGCTTTGGAAATCTTGCACCTGACGCCCAGTCCGAGTGGCAAAGCGGCGGGGAGCTTTGAGAATAGTCCGAAGCGTTGACTGCACCTGGTCGATGATCTGATTAACTTGCTGTTCACTTAAGTCCTGTCGTTGAGACAGCAACTTCACCAAGGTATCGCGATCAACCTGAGACAGGCGTTTTCTGAGCCGATACACACCCGCTTGCGGATTATCCAAAAGTGTGGTCAAATCCCGCTGAATTCCTTCAGGATTGAGTTCTTCCTTGCCCGTAGAGCGCAGGTAATCGGCAAGGGCTGAGGTTGCGTCGTCGTACTGTTCCTTGGCTTTCCCGGCAATTTTTTGGGGCGTATGGGTAACACGAGTCCAAGCGCCTTCAATTTTATCGAGGGTCTGATTAATTTGCTCTTCGTTCAAATCTTCCCGCTGATTGAGGATTTGGACTAAGGTATCGCGGTCAAAAAACGCCGACCGTGCACGGAGTGCGGAGATTCCCGCTTGAGGGTCATCAAGGAGGGTTTTGAGGTCGCGTTCAATGCCGTCAGGATTGAGTTCCTGTTTACCTGTATCCCGGAGGAAGGACTTGACTTTAAGCCATTGAGCTTCAATTCGAGCTTTGGCGGCTTCTTGGAGTTCCTGGGATTCTCGTAAAACGCGATCGCGGGCACTACCCAACTCATTGAGCGTTAATTCAACTTCCCCTGGGGTCAAGTCGGTGCGCTGCTTTAAGATTCTTGCCAAGCTTTCGTTGTCAAATTGCGACAAGCGAGCGCTGAGGTGTTCATAATCAGCGTCAGTGTCTTCGAGAATTGGCTTGAAGTTGAGCTGAATTTTTTCCGGTGTCAGGTCAGCTTTAGGTGTGGTGAGTATATAGTTTTCTACTTGTTCCAACAGTCCGAGTGCGTGTCCACGTTCCGCTGCTGCCCTGGCTTCCAACAAGACTTCTTGGCGAATTGCTTCGAGGGTGTTGGAAATTTCCCGAATTTTTGCCTGAGTAAAGACACCGCGTTGTTGCAATAATGCGGCAAAATCGGAGCGATTCAGTTGCTCTAATTCCCGCACAACGGCTTCAGGATCGGCTTCGGCGTCGTAAAGGACATCACGGAAGTCCTTGGCAACGGTTTGGGGGTTCATCTGCCAGGAGTAGGTATTGAGTAGATAGTTTTCTACATCCGCCCGAACAGTACTAAATGGCAGTGTCGGGGTATCTACGCCTACTTTGTCGGCAATTTTCCCAACTTGATCCGTCGCTACGCCTCTGAGCTTTTGCAGTTGATTGATAATTTTTTCAACGTCAAAGTCAGACAAATCGGTACGTCCCATGACCATACCAATCAGGCTGTTTACGCCTAAAGTCATGGCTTGGGCGACTGGGCCAGTGGCTTGGGGTTGGTCTTTGGACTGATCGTTTTGGGACTGACTACCTTTGCGGAGTTCTTGAATCAGTTGGTCTACCTTTTGACCTAATTGATCTCCTAAAAGTTGAGTGGGTGCGGCTGACTTGAGATAGTTGACAAGTTCTGCCATTGAGTCTTTCTGCGGCTGCATCTGACCGACAGTATTTTTCCAAGCGCCTTCGAGTTGGTCGGCAAGTCTGTTAACGTCGCGTTTGGATAAATCGCTGCGGCTACTGATTAAATCGACAAAGGTTTGGCGATTAATATTACTGAGGCGATCGCTTCCGGCAAGTTCTTTTAAGTTTGGATCGTTGAGTAAGTTCTCAAATTCTTGCCGAATTGCTTTTATGTTTAATTCTGGGGGTCGTAGGGCTTCGATGTATTCCTCGACATTCTCCCGGATGCTTACAGGGTCGATCGCTGAGTTGAATTCCCGACCAACAGCAGCAGCAGCGGCTTCAGCGGTTGCCACCATTTGCCGACTCGCGGCGGTTCCACCAATGGCAGCGGCGGCAGTACCTGCGATCGCACTGATCCCAGCGCCTGCGGTATTAATAACTGAGCCGACGACTGAACCGACGGTTGATGAACTAAAATACACCAGCAGTAAGAAGTATGCTGCCCAGATTACTAAACCAACAATTGCCCCTAGTCCAGCATTTAGAATTAAGCTCAGTTTTACGGCAAATAGGCTGGCAAAAATAGCGATGCTGTAACGCTGATTAAAGTTGCTAGTCCCACTGCGAAGCCGATTTTACGAATTGTGCCTCCCAGACTATCGGATTCTTTGTGAGAATCTGAAGGTGAGGATGAACCCCCCGCCATCGAAATTCCCAATGCCACGCCCAGATTGGTTAAGACAAACTGGAAGGCAAAAGCCATCACCACTCCAGCAACCAAGGCTACAAAGAATTTGGGACCACTGAAGGCTAAAGCTGCCTTTTCTGCGGTGTTAATGGTTGAATCTACTGGAACTTGTACCAGCCAGAATTTCCAGCTTATAAGTTCCAGTGCTATTTCCCCACTCTGAAACATGATGTTTACCTCGTCGAATTTTGGATGTGTCGCGTTAGTCTAAAAGATTGCTGGAATAGGCTCGCCTAACTGCGGCAAAACTTACAGTCTTTTCGACAGAATCCTTGGAAACAAAGCTTACATTCATCTCCCCAAGGGGTGAAAGCCCGGACAGATCTTAAAATATCTCCCTGACGATGTAGAAAATTTGGCGTTGGCGTGGCGACTTATCTATCTAGGGATAGGTGAATTTATTTTCGTTTTGTTTATACTTCAATTTCTATTTGCTTGAATGCTAAAACCACATCATCTCAACTCTTTTCCTTTATGGGAGAAGGGCGAGAAATTTATCCACTTGTGGCAGAGGGAGTGAAGAGAATTTATTTATTCTCATAGTTCTAGATTGAATTGAAACCACGGATGCACATAAGATTTACACAGATCAAGAGGAGGATTGCCTTAGCCTCTGCATCATCATGATAGGGTTGCAATAATCAACGCTTAAGGTTCTGGCAATTTCAACTATGCCTGCTGATTCACCGACTATTCTTGCTCTCGATTTTGATGGCGTTCTTTGTGATGGACTGCTGGAATATTTCCAAACATCTTGGCGGACTTACAGTTCAATTTGGCAGCCAGAAAATCAGACGCCACCCGATGATTTAGCGCCAAAGTTCTATCGCTTACGCCCTGTTGTTGAAACTGGCTGGGAAATGCCAATCTTATTAAGGGCATTACTGCTAGGCGTTTCAGAAGAGCAAATTTTACAAGATTGGTCAGCGATTGTTCAAAAATTAATTGAATCGGAAAAGTTAGATGCTCCGGATATTGGCAGGCAATTGGATGCAATTCGAGATGAGTGGATTAAAACCGATTTAGAGGGCTGGTTGCGACTACACCAATTTTATCCGGGTGTAATTAAGCGGATTAGTGAGATATTATCTCACGTTGACAAACGTTTAGAGGCTTCTACACAGTTATATATTGTGACGACGAAGGAAGGGCGTTTTGTGAAACAGCTATTACAACAACAAGGCATCCAGCTAGCAGAAGCCCAAATTATCGGTAAAGAATGCAAGCGCCCCAAATACGAAACGCTACGGCAGTTGCTAGATACAGATAAGGCGGCAACGCTTTGGTTTGTGGAAGATCGCCTAAAAACATTAGAATTAGTAGAACAGCAGTCTAACTTAAATGAGGTGAGACTTTATCTGGCAGATTGGGGTTACAACACGATAGCTCATCAAGAATCTGTTCAGAATAATCCCCGGATTAAGCTGTTATCGCTTGCGTTGTTTGTTCAGGATTTTTCTGCTTGGCATTATTAGTTGTTTTGCCAATAACCAATAATCAATAACTTATGCTGGATTTAACGAAACTTGCCAGTCAAATTCCTGGGATTAGTCAACACCTGCGAGTGGAGGCGGTGGCGTCGCGGCAACGTTTGGAACTTGCTCAAAAACTGCTGTCACAGGCTTTTGCGCGGCAGGATGAACTGATGCAGCGTCAACAGCAATGGCGTGAAAGGATGACATTTACGGCGGCAGTTCCCGTGGAACCTCTGGATACTCGAATTGACTTGGACGTAGCCCCAGAAAGTCATACGGTTTTTGCTACAGATGGTTCTCAAATTGCACCGTCTCATCACGAAATTGCTTATTGTTATCTGATTAATGTTGGTCGGGTAATGTTGCACTATGGACAAAGTTTATACCCGTTATTAGATAGCTTGCCAGAAGTATTTTATCGCCCTGAAGATTTGTATGTTTCGCGTCAATGGGGCATTCGGACTGAGGAATGGATGGGGCATCGGCGTACGGTTTCTGAGGCTTCAATGCTGGCAGAAATGGCTTGCCGTTGGGTGAAACCACCGGGTTCTCATATGGATATACCAAATTTAGCGATGGTGGATGGTTCGCTGATTTACTGGTTTTTGGAAGGGTTGCCGGGGGATGCACGCGATCGCATTTTGCCCCCAATTTTAGAAGCTTGGGAGCAGATGCGATCGGTGAATGTGCCGCTTTTCGGTTATATTAGTGCTTCTCGGAGTTTGGAAGCGTTGAATTTTCTCCGGCTGGAAGCTTGCCCAAAAGACACTCCTGACTGCATGACTCATTGTGCTGGGATCATCGATAAATTGCCTTGTCAAGTTGTTGAACCTTTGCGAGATGCGGCACTTTGGGGAACATTATTAAAACCAGGGCAACGTAGTCCGTTGTTCCGCAGTTCAGCACGAATTCTTGACTTATATTCTAGTCATCGAATCTACTTTTGTTATATCAATGTTGGGCAAGAAGTGGCGCGTGTAGAAATGCCAGAATGGGTAGCACAAAATTCCTCATTACTCAATCAAGCACTGAGTTTAACACTCGCTCAAGTTCATAAAGGGTATGGTTATCCAGTGGCGCTTGCTGAAGCGCATAACCAAGCAGTTGTTAGAGGAGGAGATCGAACTCGTTTCTTTGCCTTATTAGAACAACAAATGATTCGTGTTGGCTTAAGAAATGTGGGAACTTCTTATAAAGAAGCTCGCAAACGTGGCAGTATCGGTTGAAGTTAAGATTAGCTTATAATTTTAGGATAGCTATTAAATGTATGGAAAATAAAGAACCTCTCCCCTACTAGGGGAGGAGAGTAAGAGTATGAGAAGAGGGGAGTAAGAATAACTCCAGTTTCCCCTTCCCTTGCAGGCAACCGGAGCGACTGGAGCAAAGCGTGAGGATGAGGAGGCTAGGGAAATAGGTTCTTCATCCACACT
>CADCTM010000560.1 GCA_902805485.1 uncultured Coleofasciculus sp.
GATTTTGGACAAGTTGTAGTTCCAAAAATAAGTTGTAAAGATTTTTAAAGGAAACTTTACAAGTCAGGGCATTAATTTATCGTCTCACCCACTTCAGGAGCGGAAAAAATACCAGGAAAAGGGAGGCGATCGCGGTTTTGCCCCGACAAGACAAGGAGCGAAGGTTACAGCTCAAAAAAATCAGTATTTTAGTTCATCGAGACACCGCGTCGTCGCAGAACGTCCAGCAATGTCGTAAAAGCCTTGGGTAAGGGAGCAGTGACTTCGAGCAACTCGTTGTTGAGTGGGTGTCGCAGTTGCAGTCGCCATGCATGGAGAGCTTGACCAGCCAAATTGACGCCTAAGTTACGACCACTACTGTAAACAGGATCGCCCACAATTGGATGCCCGATATAGGCACTGTGGACACGAATTTGGTGAGTCCGACCAGTTTCGAGCTGGAAGTGCATTAGGGTGTAGTTGCCCAATCTTTCCCGGACTTGCCAGTGCGTGACGGCAAGGCGTCCGCCTTTTTCTACAGGCACGACAGCCATCTTTTTGCGGTCTACGGGATGGCGACCAATTGGCTGATCAATTATGCCTGTATCAGCGGTAGGAGCGCTGTAGACGACCCCTAAATACTCCCGGCGGGCAGTTTTCGCTTTAAGTTGAGCTTGTAGGTGCTGATGGGCAAGGTCAGTTTTGGCGATCACGATCGCACCTGTCGTATCTTTGTCCAATCGGTGGACAATTCCAGGACGTTGGACGCCACCAATGCCAGCGAGATTCTGGCAGTGAGCGAGTAGAGCGTGAACCAGGGTGCCATGTTCATGACCGGCTGCTGGATGGACAACTAAGCCTGCTGGTTTATTAACAATAATCAGGCTGTCGTCTTCGTAGAGAATATCTAGGGGAATCGCTTCTGGTTGCAAGTCTAAGGGTTTAGCTTCGGGTATGCTCAACGAAATGCGATCGCCTATTTGCATGATTGCCTTCTTAGAAGTGCAAATTTTGCCATTAAGCTGCACATTACCTTGCTCAATTAGTTGTTGAAGGCGGGAGCGCGAAAAGTCTGGTAATTCTTGGGAAAGATAACGATCAAGGCGTAAGCGATCGCCTGTTTCTTCAAGCTGTAAATTAATAGTATTTATCACAAATCGTCTAGATTAATTCCTTGTTCTTGTAGTCGCGTGAGTAAGTTTTGGAGTTTGGTTTCTGCTTGTTCTGCTCGTTGGCGCTCCTGTTCTGCTCGTTGGTGTTCTTGTTCTGCCAACTGCTGCGCTTGTTCCTTTTGTTGAGCTAGTTCAAAATAGGTGGCAAAACGTTCTCCATCCGGTCGATAAATGACAAGTTCGCCATCGGATAAATCAAAGCGTATCCCCAATCTAGGACTAGTCCAGCCTAGTATTTCTTCAATCTCTTCTAATTCGCTGCCAGAGCGTAACCAACCCGTTAATTCACTTCGCTCTGGGTCATATAAGTAATATTCTTCAACTCCATAACGCTCATAAAGCTTGGATTTTTTGACCATTTCTATGACAGTATTACCAGGAGAAAGTATTTCAAATACCACTTGCGGAGGAATGTTATCTTCTCTCCACTGCTGGTAAGAACCTCGATCTCCCTTTGGTCTGCCAAAGACTACCATTGTATCGGGGGCAATTCTCGTTTTATTGTTGCCTTCAACGGGATACCAAAGTAAGTCGCCAGCAACAAAGACATTTGGATCATTAGCAAACAGCAAATCTAAGTTCTTTTTGATGAGTACAATTAACTCAAACTGCTTAGTATTGTCTGCCATTGGTTGTCCATCGCTATCGGGGTAGATGATATCTTGTTGGGCGGCTGATGGAAGTTGTGTAACCATTGTTGTTTTACCAAGCTTACAGCTAACTATATTAATTTTAAGTCGAATTTCTTTCTGTGCAGAAGATTTAGATTAACTGAGAAAGACTTGAGGTGTATGAATTGAGCCTTGACAAGCTACAGTATTTAAACCTATTAATTGAGAAAATTCTAAAATTCTGTTTATTATTTTATAGGGTTTTAGCGAG
>CADCTM010000561.1 GCA_902805485.1 uncultured Coleofasciculus sp.
CTTTAACCAAAAATCGACAATTAAACTAGCCTCAACCGCACTCAATTCTAACTGTGATAAAAGTAAAGGCTGTTCCTCCTGAATATCACTAAATTGAGCATAAGCTTCTAAGTAATACTCATTCGCCCGTTCCCAGGCATAATCATCAATTAACCCCCATTTTTTTGTATAGTCAGGAGAACCAGGATAAGGAAACAAAGGGACAGGTTTATTTGCCCAAACCCCAAAACTTTGTAAGTTCTGACGCCATGCTTCAATCGCATTTGGATCGTCTACTTTTCCATCCAATAAATTAGCTTGAACAAAGGGAACGTGTTTCTTGGCATAGATTAATAACTCAGTCAACGCTTCCGTGGAAAGTCGGCAATTTTTATCCAACAAATCACGCCCCTGTTCAGAAATACTTTCCACCCCCGCCTCAATAGAAACACAACCCGCACGTCCGAGTAATTCCAGTAAAGGCGGCGTCCACAAATCAATGCGCGTCTGAATGCCGAATTTAATTGATCGCGAAACTAATGCCTCAAGAAGCGATCGCTGTGGTAAAAAAATCTCATCAATAAAATAAACATACTCGACGCCCTGCTCCACTAGACCATCTAATTCTTCCAGAATCACCCCTAGCGGGCGCTTGCGGTAGCCGTTACGAAAGTTTTCTTTCGCACAGAAGGAACAGCGATAAGGACAGCCGCGAGACGCTTCCATCTCCGCACCAGCCCCAGTTGGTACAGTCTCAAAACGGTGATGGTGATGATGATGCCGTCGGATCATTTCTGGCTGCCAATGCAGGGCTGGCAATGCTGTCATATCCGAGGCGTGGGGACTACCTTGTACGTGTGGTTCGCCTGCCTTCCAGTAGCAAATTGACGACACATCCTGCCAATCCTGAGTTAATTTTGGCAGAATTTCCTCACATTCTCCCAGAATTACGACATCAACGCCTAGTTTTTTCAGTGTCGCCTTGGGTGTTGTGGAACCGTGAGGACCAACCGCAACCAATGTGCCGCCCATGTCTCGTAAGTCTCGCACAGTTTCTTGAGGAACGCGCAACTCTGGCGGGGCACAGCGCCAAAATAGATAACTCGGTGCTGTGGTAATGACGGTAAAATCTGGCTCAAAGGCGGCAACTTGGTTTTTGACTTCTTCTCGTGACAGATTATCTAACTGCCCATCGACAAGAAAAACGAGATGTCCTTCTCGTTCTAATAAGGCTTTTGCATAGCCGTATTCAAGAGGTAAATGGGGTTCTCGGCAGCCGAAATAGGTACTACCAGTAAATGTCCAGTTGGGATTAATTAGTGCGTATTTCATAAGTTTACCACGGATGCTCTAACGGATTTAACGGCTCGGTTATTGCTATAGCTTTTTCGTTTTTGAGTAGGGATAATTGTTGATTTAACTGATTTAACGGCTTGTTTATTGGCGCCATTTCTTGATTTTTGAGTAGGAAGGGCTGAGGCGTGGGAGGGTTTTGTTTGTGTGTTCTTTTTCTAGTAACCATTGGTATAGATTTTGGATGCCTTGGTGAATGTTGATTTGTGGTCTCCAACTTGTTGCGGCTTGAAACTTACTAGAATCAGATACGTAATAACGTTGGTCGCCAGGTCGCCAGTTGTCGAAATCAACGCTGGGCTTTTTGCCGTGAATTTTGCCAATTAGTTCGATGAATTCAACTAAACTTGTCGTGTTTTCCTGTCCGCCACCAATGTTAAAGGCTTGCCCCGATAGTTTGTAAATATTCTTTTGAGCTAACAGGAAGGCATTAATTAAATCGTCAATAAATAAGATATCTCGGACTTGCCTTCCGTCGCCGTAGAGGATAATTTTCTGCTCTTTAATTGTCTGAATTAAGAAGTGTGCTACCCAGCCTTGATCTTCAGTGCCGAACTGATGGGAGCCGTAGATGCAACTCATGCGGAAGACGACGGCGGGGAGGTTGAAGGTACGGGCGTAATCAAGGACGTATTGATCGGCAGCACCTTTGGAACAACCGTAGGGGCTGTGGAAGTCGAGAGGTTGGTCTTCGTTAATGCCAGTTTTGATTTTTTGGGGTTGATAACGACTGCAATTGAGCTGAAGTTGAATGTCTGGAAGAGTACCGTAAACTTTGTTGGTGGAGGTGAAGATCAGGGGTAAAGGGATGGTAAGGCGTCGTATTTCTTCGAGTAAGTTTATTGTACCCAAGGCATTAATTTCAAAGTCATTAATCGGATTATTAACGCTAGTTGTTACGGCGACTTGGGCGGCGAAGTGAAAGACAAAGCTTGTGTCTTTGAGGGCTTGGCGGAGGGAAAAGCGATCGCGAATATCGGCAATTTCAATTTGCAGCAAGTCGCCATACTGAGACTTGAGCCAACGTAAATTTTGTTCCACACCAGGGCGACAGAGGTTGTCCAATACCCGCACAGGTTGCCCTAAACTTAGCAAGCGCTGGGCAAGATTTGTGCCGATAAATCCCGCACCTCCTGTAATTAGGACAGGTTGTTGTTTTGAGTCGCCGACAGCTAGAGGATAGGATGTTTGGCGTTGCTGAGTGTGAGGATGATTTTGCTGTAGGGGTAGTGTCCGTACTAAAGCTTCGGCTGTGTTTATCCCTACTACTGCAACGCCAGATTTTTGCGGTTCCATCTGGGCAATATCTCTGACGGCGGGCAGCCCTCCACTCGCCCACAGGCGGTAGAGTAGCTTTGGGCTGTCGTCGGTGCGTTTTAACCCGAAATGATACTCCCGTTCATCGGTGTGGAAGCCGTCGATGGTGGGAAAGTCAGGATTAAGATCATGGGCGCCATACCAGTAGAAGCGCTCAACTGGGGCATTTAGGGCGTTAACAAATTCGCCTAATTGTCGATGTTCGTCGTGCTGCCAGGTGGAAAACCCGGTTTCAGTAATCCAGATTTTTGCCTGAGACTTATATTGGTCGAGGACTGCCTGTACTTTTGCGATGTTTTTGTTCCAGCCTTCCCAGGCGTACTCCCAGTTGCCGGGGAAGCCGTGAATGCCGATCGCATTAATATAGGTCAGTAAACCGCGATCGCCCATCAGTTTCAGCCAGTTTGGGTCAACCGGACTCATCCCCCCTAACAAGGTTTTTTTCCCCCGGTATTGCGCCCAGTAAGCCGCTCGACCGATCATTTCACTAAAAATCTCCCATTCGGCATCAAGCGTCCAATCCCACTCACTGATGTTATTTGGCTCATTCCACAGTTCTATCCACTCAAAATAATCCCCAAAACGGGTAATCATTTCGTCGATAAAATCGGCATAAGCTTTTGCTTCCCGTGGCGGCGCGGCAGTTCTCGGTACAATTCCCAAAGAGGGCGGCGTATACAGGAAACAGGGCAGGATATCTACCTCCTGTGCCAGCCGTGGCAGTAGCCAAGCGTACCACTCCTGACCCGATGCGGTATGGCAATCTGCCCAGGAAACCCCTGTCCGTAGATGGGTGACTCCTAGGGTTTTTAAGTCTTTAAGTACCTGCTCAACTCGCTGATATTCTCCCAGGCGAAACCATTCCAAAATACCGATAGTTGTCATATGTTGTTTGTCCTGTGTCATTTGTCTGTTCGTCCCAAGTTATTTACTAATGACTTATGACTTATGACCAATGACTAATTTCATACGCTTAGTCCGCGTGCAGCAAGTTCAGCGCTGGCTTCAACAACCCGATCAAAGGCAACTTGTCCCTCTAGCCAGGTGGCAAGTTCAACTAAGCCATCTTCTAGAGTGACACAGGGTTTGTAGCCTAAAGTTGTCCGTGCCTGGGTAATGTCAGCGAAGCAATGCCGCACGTCTCCCACCCGGTATTTCCCAGTAATTAAAGGCTGAATGTGTTCTTTGCCTAAGACTTTTGCCATAAGCTGGGCAGCTTCTAATACGGTATATTGGCGATCGCTTGCCACATTAAATACTTTCCCAGCAGCTTCGGGAATTTCCATCGCCAGACGGCACGCCTGCACAACGTCATGGATGCTCACAAAGTCCCGCTTCTGATACCCGTCTTCAAAAATTAACGGCGGATTGTTGTTCAGTAAGCGAGAGGCGAAAATTGCTAAAACGCCTGTATAGGGGTTGGAGAGGGCTTGCCGAGTCCCATAAGTGTTGAAAAATCGCAAACCCACGCTGTTTATTCCATAAGTTTTCCCAAAAATCAGGCACATCTGCTCTTGGTCAAACTTAGAAAGGGCATAAACTGAGGCGAGGCTGGGTTGTTTAGTTTCTGGGGTAGGTATCGGAAGCAGCACCTCTTGTTCAGTGTTACGCACTTCCCAGTCTCCTGCCTTGAGTTGCTCAAGTTGGCGATTTCCGGTACAGAGGTTGCCACTGGGGGTTTTGTAGAGTCCTTCGCCGTAGATGCTCATGCTTGATGCGACAATTAACTGCTCTACGGGTTGAGCGATCAGCGCCTCTAGCAGCACCGCTGTACCTAAATTGTTGGTACTGGTATAGTTTGTAATTTCATACATACTTTGCCCGACACCAACAACGGCGGCAAAATGGTAAACGGTGTCTATGCCTTTCAGGGCGTGTCGCATCACTTGCGGATCGCGGACATCTCCAACAAGCAATTCAACTTCAGGATTTAGATACTCAGGTCGTTTGCGATCGGTGCCGTGTACCTGGAGGGAGAGATTATCGAGGGCGCGAACACGGTATCCAAGATTTAGCATCAAGTCGGCTAAGTGTGAACCGATGAACCCTGCTCCACCTGTAATTAGTATATGTTTGCTCAATCTCTGCCTCCTGTAGAGTAGTGCATAGCCCGTTATCGAGCGAAACCTAACACGTAAGCTAATTAGAAATTAGTACGTAAATAATCTTTGACTGGCTGTCAGTTTCTCGCAACTATCCACGCAATATCAGTCATATTCCTGATTGAGTAAAAGGGATACATCAGCCCAAAGGCAGAGTCTTCTTCTTCTTCATTAAAGTTACATCTTGCCCTTTAATTCATAAGTCGGGGCGATACGCCCTTCTTGATTAAAAGGTGGGCGCGACTTTCTCACCCTACAAGAATCATTAAAGCAATTGTCCAATGCCAATTTTTCAGTAGGGGTATGATGTTATCGTGCCCTGACTGATATCCCTCTTCTGTCACTCTCCGAAAACATTTGCCATTTCTGAACTCTAGAGCCTTTGTATACTAAGCGATTGCCTACGACACCAGCAAAGCTGATCGCCAGATTTTTTTCTAACAATAAATACAGCCAGCAAATTTTTCTAATAGGATAGCTTGTATTGATTGACTGACAAGGCTTCTGGAGATTGTCTTCCCGGAGAGTGACAGAAGAGGGATGTATCGTGCGGCTGCTATTTATATACTGCTAGAAATTAATAGACAGTTTCTTCCATCCCGGCAGCGTTGATACACAACTTGATCGGCAAGGCGTCTGAGTAGAAACCACCCATACCCCCCTTCACGCAGTGTTCCTGGTTCTGGTTCCTCGATCGCATCTGGATTAAACGGTTCTCCTTGATCCCAAATCCGGATCTCAATTTTCCCATCAAAAATAGCCAGCTCAATTTCAATAGTTGTGTCAGTTGGTAATTCGTGATGAGCATGACGAACGGCGTTGGAAAATCCTTCAGCCAGAGCGAGATTAAGCCGATAAAATTGGTGGTTCGAGCTGTATTTATGACAGATATTATTTGAGCAAAATTGCTCAAACCATTTCTGTACCTGGGCCTGGACAATCAAATCACTTTTGACCTTGAGACGCTCAAGTCTTAACATCCCTATGCTCGGCACTATGCTGACTCCACATTACATCAGCTCACAAAAGATTAAGAATCAGACTCCCAAATTACTGTTTGCTTTGATGGTTAATACATCGACACGTAAACGGTAAAAAAATTGAAGCCAGCCTGTTCTTTAAACTCCTATCAAGTCGCTTTTTATCTATTTTGAGCTGATGTCAGCGGTAATGAACTAAGTTTTGTAGACGCCCTGAGATTTTAGTAGAGCGGCTTCTTGTCGAGGAGAGTTTCCCTGGATAACCGACACAAGCGGTGGAGCAACTCTAAAGTGCCTCGCTGTGCCGACTTGTTTACATATATTCTGGCTTTTTTTGTTGGTTTTTAGTAAGAAAAAATGCCCGATCGCTTTCCGAGAAAATGTACTAGCTAGCAAGCAATATCGCTCTAAAAACTAACAACCTTTTAAAAATTTACGAATGAGATGCCCAATCGCAAAAGTCATGTATCGCTGACTTAAAGTTAGCTTATACACATACAACGATTTCCCAATCTGTGAACCCAGAAGGCAACAAAATGGTGAAACTTCATTGTACATTCTCTAATTTATTCTTGGTAAATAGAAAAAAATGACGCCTGTTAATGTCTTTGTGTAGTACATGAGCACCACTAAGACACACACAAGCGTCAAGGCAAAACCCCTACAGTCTTAAAACAGACCGAAGGTGAAGGATTTGTCAATGGGGAAAGTCGCACCAATACCTAGCCAGAGGGTAACAAGGGTACCAAAGAGGAATACCGTGGTTGCCACTGGACGACGGAATGGGTTTTGGAACTTATTGACGTTCTCAATAAAGGGAACCAAAATTAAACCTAGAGGAACCCCAGCCATCGCGGCAATACCCAACAATTTGTTCGGTACAACCCGTAGGATTTGGAAAACGGGATATAAATACCATTCCGGAAGGATTTCTAGAGGTGTTGCGAAGGGGTTCGCTGGTTCACCAACCATCGCTGGATCAAGAACTGCCAAACTGATACACAGTGCAATTGACCCCATAATTACTACAGGGAAAATATAGAGCAGGTCATTCGGCCAAGCGGGTTCGCCATAGTAGTTATGACCCATCCCCTTAGCCAATTTTTCGCGTAACATTGGATCGCTTAGATCCGGCTTTTTCAGAGTTCCCATCGTTAGCTTATTCTCCTGAATCAACAAAGGTCAGCAGGCACAATCTGAGCTATTAGCTTTTAGCTTTAATTCTATTGTCCCTTACAAAAGCTTCGGAACTAATGAATCTGTTTCGCTAATTGCTAACAACTTAGAAGCAGAGTTTACAAAGGACCAGAAATACCCTGTTTGCGAATCATGATGAAGTGTAGCAACATGAATACGGCAATCAACCAGGGCAAAACAAAGGTGTGGGCGCTGTAGTAGCGAGTCAAAGTTCCTTGTCCAACTGCTGCACCACCGCGCAGGAGTTCGACAAGTAAAGGACCGACAAAGGGAATTGCTTCAGGAACTCCAGAAACAATTTTGACAGCCCAGTAACCTACTTGATCCCAAGGCAGTGAGTAGCCGGTCACACCGAAAGAAACTGTAATTACTGCCAGAATTACACCCGTCACCCAGGTCAGCTCGCGAGGCTTTTTGAAACCACCTGTCAGGTAAACCCGGAAGGTGTGCAAAATCATCATCAGTACCATCATGCTGGCAGACCAGCGATGGATGGAACGGATCAGCCAGCCGAAGTTGACTTCTGTCATTAAATACTGTACAGAATCAAAGGCTTCAGTGACTGTCGGCTTGTAATAAAAGGTCATTGCAAATCCAGTGGCAAACTGGATTATGAAGCAAGTAAGTGTAATACCACCCAGGCAGTAAAAGATATTAACGTGGGGAGGTACATATTTTGTGGTAACGTCGTCGGCTAGTGCCTGAATTTCTAGACGCTCCTCAAACCAGTTGAAGACTTTTGAGTCTGTTATCTGCTTAGAAAACATGAAGCCGGACTTCCTACAAGGATATTACTGTTTTTGACGTGTTTGCCCCTGGTAGGCAGTGTGACGCAGGGGAGTTTTTTATGGGTTTAGAGGGCGGAGGGATAGCATACCGCATGGGCGGAGTTTGCACAAATCTGGTCAGGAAACTGACCTCGTTTGATGTTCCCCATACAAGAAATGTAACATAGCCTGGAAGGGGTGGACTGAGCGATCCTGTAACTCGCAAGGCTTTCTCGTGAGAAAGTGCGAGGATAAAGACAGTCTGGGGAAGGGTGTATGTCAAGCCCGTTGTTTCTTCCCAGTGCCACTCTGGAAAATTAGAGAATTAAAGCCTGAAGGGAAAATTTGGTCATGCGTAAACGAGCTTTCTGGATTGGACTTTTACTAATCTTCCAAATCGTGTCTGCGTCGTTGTGGTGGACGCCTGCGGCATCGGCGTTTACAGAGGAACAAAAACTATTCTCTCAGGCGTGGCGAATTGTCTCTCAATCTTATTTGGACGACTCGTTTAACCATCAAAACTGGTGGGCACTGCGTGAAAAGACACTGAAACAAGGATTGAACAATCGCGAGGCAACTTACACCGCGATTCAGAAAATGTTAGAAAGTCTTGATGACCCGTTCACCCGACTCCTTAAACCGAGCCAATATCGGAGTTTACAAGTCAATACCTCTGGGGAACTTTCGGGGGTAGGGTTGCAAATTGCTCTGGATGCAGAAACGGGAGAGTTGGAAGTTGTTGCGCCCATTGCTGGCTCGCCTGCGGCTCAGGCGGGAATTCAACCACGCGATCGCATTTTGGAAATTAACGGCATCCTCACCACAAATCTAACTCTTGACGAAGCCGCCGCTCGGATGCGCGGTGGTGTTGGCACAATCGTAACTCTCAAAATTCAAGCTAAGGGTGGGGAGCCAAAGTCCGTAGATTTGGTACGCGATCGCATTGCCCTCAACCCAGTTTATGCCGTTTTAGATTCTCAACCCGACAGTATTCCTGTGGGTTACATTCGCCTGACACAGTTCAGTGCCAATGCCACAACAGAAGTCGCCGATGCCATCAACCGACTTGAAAAACAAGATGCCCAAGCTTATGTTCTTGATTTAAGAAATAATCCCGGAGGTCTATTACAAGCTGGCATTGAAATTGCCCGTCTCTGGTTAGATGAAGGTACTGTTGTTTATACAGTTAATCGACAAGGGACACTCGGTAGCTTTGAAGCCGGTGGACAAGCGCTGACTAAAGACCCGTTAGTTGTTTTAGTTAACCAGGGAACCGCGAGTGCTAGTGAAATCCTCGCCGGCGCCTTACAAGATAATGGTAGAGCGAAACTTGTTGGAGAAAAAACTTTTGGCAAAGGCTTAATTCAATCTTTATTTGACCTCCCAGATGGCTCTGGATTAGCCGTTACTGTTGCCAAGTACGAAACGCCCAACCACCACGATATTCATAAATTGGGCATCGCGCCGGACTTGGAGATCGCCTTAGATCCGATTACCTTTGACCAGGTAGGAACTCAAGCGGATCAACAATATCAAGCGGCATTAAAGCTCTTGAAAAGTAATTCTGTAGTTGCTAAAGCTGCTTAAAAATTTTGAGTAGATTTGCCGGGTTTCTTAACAAGCTTTTGGTGGGCAGGCAAGATGCTACCCCACCAAAAAATCTCCAAATTGTGTGATTGTGCCTCAGGCTCGTCCTGACAAGGGTGTAAGCTCGCGAGTGGAATTGGACAGCTCAGTGTTTGTTTTTGTAAGTATCTGGAAATTTATTTGAGGATCACTATTCGTAGCCAACATTTAGGTAATTGATAGAAGTGGACTAAACAAGCGCTCTCTAAACGTCTTGAATTGATGGTCAGTTAATACCGAGCGTTCTCAATAAATCCCTTAGAACCCACATTCCGTACTCTCCCCTCAACTGTCACATGGCAAAATTAGGGAGATTTCGCTCAGGGCGAAGTCTCCTTCAGGGGCAAGTACAAAAGACCTATCCTTAATGCAAAAAATGTGGAATGATCAACAATTCTGTGCATCTAAATAATGCCCCT
>CADCTM010000562.1 GCA_902805485.1 uncultured Coleofasciculus sp.
AAGGTTATCCAAAAAATTGCCAAAGCTGATGGTTTAATTGGGCAACTGTATGGTTATCATTTAAATTTAACCGTTTTGGCTCATGTTTTAGGAACCCCTCAACAAAAGGAAAAATATTATCAGCAAACGGCATTAAATAACAGATTTTGGGCTAATGCTATTAATACTTGGGATACGGGACTGAGAATTAGCCCAGAGGGTGAAAACTTCCGTCTAAATGGAGTGAAGACTGTTGATAGAGTCGTTGCGTCGGCAGATTTCCGGGTGTTTGCCGCCGTTAGCGATTCTGTAAGCGAACCGTTTTTCTTCATTATTCCTAAAGACAGAAAAGGCATTATTGCTAACAATAATGGTGAGGACTTTAAGTTTGATAAAACTGATAAGATTAGTTTCACATTCCAAGATGTTATTATTAATAAATCTGAGGTTTTGTTACCTCTTAATCCTTCCGGTTGCCCCTTGTCTTCATTCCTAGGAGTGATTGCTCAATTGACGAAAACCTATGTTAATTTAGGCATTGCTAAAGGTGCATTGGAAGCTGCACAAGGAAATACTTTTGGAGCAGACAGTACAACGCAAGACCCCTATATTTTGGGTGATTATGGCGATTTGTGGCTTGAATTGAAGACGGCGATTGGACTAGCGGATGAAGTGGCAGATATCGTACAAGCGTTGTGGGAGAAGGACTTAACAAGTACCCATGAAGAATGGGGAAATGTTGCGATCGCTGTTTTTGGAGCCGAAGCTTTTGCCACACGCCTGGGTTGGGAAATCAGCAACCGCCTGTTTGAGCAAAAAGGCACTCCTGCAAAGAATGAGCGGAACTTGCGAGATTTGCAAAGCATTGGAGGCATATCAATGCCTTGGAAGGGTGTACCGCAAAATTGGACGCTCAACTATTTTCCCCAACAGTTAAGTCCTTGCTGAAATAAGGTTTTAATTTATTGATATTATCATTGGATTTTGAGTTGATGGAACCACTCCTGTAGAGACAAGGATAAATCTTGTCTCTACAAGAAACAATTGATGGCTGACTACTTAGTAAATGGAGTTAAAGGTGCTGATTTGTCTTCATACCATTTAGTAGTTTTCTTCGGTGCAGGGGTTGGTTTTGACTCATCTGCAAAGGAGGGTTTTGACTCATCTCCAAGGGCGGGTTTTGACTCATCTGCAATGGATGGTTTGGATTGATCAACTGCTGGTGATTTTGACTCACCAATTTGAGGCAACGCTGCCAGAGTTTGCTGTCCGACGACTCCATCAACCGTTAGTCCTTTCGCTTGCTGGAATTGACGAACAGCTTCTTGAGTTGCCTCATCAAAAACGCCCTTATCGCCCGCACGTAAGCCGACTTCTGACAATCGTTGCTGAATGACAGAAACGGGTTCACCGCGATCGCCTATTCTTAAAACGCCAAGATTAGAATCGCTTACCGACTGTGAGCTAGATTGCCGGGGTTCACGTAAGATTGCTTCCGTATTTGTACCCACCACACCATCGGGATTCAAACCCTTAGCTTGCTGGAAGTCCATAACCGCCGCCTTAGTCACAGAGCCAAAATAGCCGGTGGCATTTCCCTGAAAGTAACCCAGTTCCTGCAAACGCTGCTGGAGTGCCGTCACTTCCGAACCAGAATCACCTTGTTGGACTAGTGCCGACGCCTGATGAGCGATGCCTAAGATACATAGCGCAACAGTCAAAGAAAGCAGATGGATGGCAGCAGAGGTTGAAAAACGCAGCGAGTTGAGATGAGCAAAAAGTTTTGGACGCTCCCTGGTAGTTTTCTCAACTTGGCAATTTGGAGAAGCCGGGGCTTCGTTTGCTAAGGCAAGATGAAGATAAGCAAGAGTTTCCATAATTATCGAGTCGTATCACTTTGAGCTAGCACTAGTTTAGCTTGAAGATTTCATTACTTTTGACAGGTTTTGAACAATGGACAGTTTTGATTGCAAAAAAAAACTCATTGACTTAACATTGCTTACCGCTCTCTGGCTTACTCCTGTGAAAGCCCGATGTAGCTATTTGA
>CADCTM010000563.1:0-377 GCA_902805485.1 uncultured Coleofasciculus sp.
CCTACAGCATTTGTATCAAAGTCATCGAAGGGGATAGCCGCCGCCCGATCATGGCTGGGTTGTGCCGAAGTATGGACAATTGCGTCCGGCACCAGGGCTTCTACAAGTTCAAGAATTCCTTGGCGATCTCGAATGTCTAACTCATGATGCACAAACCCTTTAAGTAAGGATTGCAATCGCTGTTGATTCCATCTTGTATCACCTTGAGGTCCAAAGAATACTGCCCTTTGGTTATTATCAATCCCGTGAATTTCCCAACCCAACTTGGCAAAATGGAGGCAAACTTCCGAACCAATCAATCCTGATGAACCAGTTACAAGTAATTTTTTCATAATGCTATCTTTTTTAAGGCTCAGAGCTGGCTGAATAGCTTTCAG
>CADCTM010000563.1:387-2017 GCA_902805485.1 uncultured Coleofasciculus sp.
AATATGCACTAATGTTACTGCTGCGGTAGTAATCAGGGAAAAATATAAAACACTAAGGGTTGTATTTAAAGTCATAAAGGATACACAAATTAACTGAGTAGCAAGCAACATGCTGATATAAAGTCCAGTCCCCCACCAGTAAATCCATTTACGGGCACTATGCATCGTCCACATAACTCCATTCACATAATTGATGCAAGCTCCTGCGACTATCCAACCCGTTTCTACTCGTAAGTTTTGATACTTAGAACCTAAAATCCAAAGTAAAGGGTCTGGGTATAGAAATCCAATTCCACATAAAGTTATAGAGATTACGATCGCAATTCCCAGAATTTGGAAATAACGTCGAACCAGATCTTGACGTGCTACTTTGGCAATATAAGGTTCGAGAATAACACCATTAAAGGCAGCTAGAATAAAAAATAATTGACCGAGCCGTCCTAAAGCGGCAACTTCAGCAATATTTTGAGTTTGACCAAATAAAGTAATTAATAAAAGTGAAATTTGACCTTGAAAAGCCGTAAAGATAATCCCCGGGATTAGGGGTGAAAGGTAGCGCAGCATTTCACGGTCTAGCTTAGGATCGCTCTGGCTAGGTTCAGTCATTAAGTTGGTAGTAGCTCTGCGATACAAAAAACCGTTAACTGCCATTACGGCAGAACTCACCCAGGCAGTTGTCCAAGACGTTAAAGCCTGTAGAAAATAGAGGGCAAAGCAAAGTACAATTCGACCAAAGGCACTAATAATTTGAGGCTGGTAGAACGGCTTTAGCTGCCTATGGATGAGGAGAGGCGCTCCGTAATAAGATACCCAGCCTTGAAAGAAGATAGATGCGATAACTGAAACAAACAGTAGCAGTTGTGTCGTCCAATCCCAGTGCTGCTTAAAGGTGACTAAGGGAAAAGCGATCGCTGCTGCTGGAATGAGAATGGCGAATAAGCGGTTGCGAAAGCGCTTGGCGGAACGAATGTAATTGCCGATAACGGCTTTGTCACTGCCACGATCGCCTACGAGTGCAATGATCGATCCAGAAAATCCTAGATCAATAAGCATACTCAATGTACTTTGAAACCCGAATGCCACACTGTACTGGGCATAAGCTTCAACACTTAGCCAACGTAGCAAGAAAAATCCAGACAGCAGACTGAGTACTTGTACAGAACCCTGCCCAGCAAGGAAACTTAAAAGGAGAGTAGTTAAACGTCTAAATTTGGAAGTTTGCACAAACCTGAATCAGTAGTTGTAGACACCATACACCGTGCTACAGGTGCAATACGAAAAACCTAGATAAAGAAATATATTCCTGAAAATCGCTTCACAAATCGAGATCGTTTAGTCACACTTCGGCGATAAATCGATTTGCTATAGCGGTAGCCACGCAACTTAGGAAAATTCGGCGGTAAGTGGTTACGTCAGTAGGCTCTGTGAATTGATATATTGTCCTAAGCTTCCTGCCCGTTGCCATAAATCATCCAAGACAAAGCATTGAGATTTCTTCCTTCTTCAAGGCTCTGTCCCACGAAATCTGACAAATTCCAAGCACGCGGCTGGCCTTTTAGGATATTAAATAACTGCGGCAATTTGTCCAATTTATATTTTGAAAGAAAATGCCCTAGCAAGGTAGTACAAG
>CADCTM010000564.1 GCA_902805485.1 uncultured Coleofasciculus sp.
AAGAGCGATCGCGTTGTGCCTGTTCAATCTCTACCCTAGCTCGAATCGTGGAAATCATTTGCTCAAACAAATTCATACCTGGCTCGTAATATTTCAGGTCTACTTGAATTTGTTCCTGAAACTGCCTGCATTTGCGATCGTAAAAATTTTGCCAAAATCCTAACTCATCATCTGTCAGACTCAACGCACGAATTTTTGCCAAACTCGCTGCATAATTTTCAGCATTTGCATTGATTGTCGTGCCATGATCTTTGATGTCACGCAGATAACGAGAAAACTCAAAAGCTATCGGTGGGGCATCATTAACTAATGCTTTTAATTCCTCTAGTTGCTTTGCCGATTTGCTTGACAAATTGCCAAAAACATGGGTTTTTCTCTCTAACTGATTGTAGAGTGTTCTCGCGCGATCGCTACAAACTTGAGCGCCGTAAACAGAATAGAGAATTTTACTGCGATAACACAGTAATCGGAGTAACCAAGGCTCAACTTTCTGTGCCAGAGGCAGGGTTTTTTCCGGAGAAACATTCAACCACACCAGAATATGACATTGCGCTAGAGGACTTTGCACACCCCCAATCACCTCATATTCAAAAATGGGGCTGCTAAAAAGTTCACCCTCCGCTACACAAGAAAGATAAGGCGGTTGTTCATTAGCAGTAGACTTTAAATTTAAAGCGGGGTAATCTACACCTTGAAGCAAAGCTTCAACACACTCATCCGCTAAAGCTTTATAGTCACAGGGAATTTGTGTAGGTTCGGCAAAAAGCACTAAGGTTTGCCCCACAGAGGGTTGAATTTGACGCGGCAGCAAGCACCCATTGGGATTCAGTTGGCTTAAATCCTTAACCTCTACAACGGTATCCGCGTTAGCATAGTGCAGCGTCAAATCCAGGGCATAAGTGTCGTGAAGCTGTACTGGATAAACTTCACCCGCTAGGTAAGGATGCTTTGAGCTGGAATCTGCCTGCAAAGAAAGAAAACGCTGTGGCTGCAAGAGTTCTACATAGGTTTGCTGACTGCCTAGACTCATGTCAACATTCTTGAGTATTTCTGGCAAAGTTTCAAGCTGCGAAATCCCCAGTTCTTGTCCTAAACTAGCGCATTTGCGCCACAGCACGTCAGCTTCCTTTGCTGCTTCTTGGAAGTCTTGAGTCATCTCATGCAGCAAATGAAAGGCAAATAAAGTTAGCTGGGGGCTTTGAAGTTTCTGAGTCAATTTTTTGGAGAGGTATCTAACGGGGATTGTGAGTCAGTTTTTTGGGAAGAATCTGAGTTAATATCGGAAGATTCTGAAACTTTTCGCCTCTTATTCTTTAGTGTTGTTACCAACATTTCGTTTTGATCACTGGGTTGCAACGGTTTAACTTTGCCTCCAAATGGTCTTGCTTGTTCCGGCAAGGGTTGGGATTTAGTCTCAGGCAATTGGCTATAGGCAATAATCAGTTCCTCATCGATTTCAGGGTGGGAGTTGCACCAAAGCGCGATCGCATCTGATACAGTCTCAATATCTTTACCGCAAGAATAGCTTAACTGGTTCAGGTCATCTCGCTGCTGCTTGAACAGAGAAGGCTGGTTATCCAAAAGCGAGATAAAAGCTTTGACGTTGTTAGCGTGATTTGACGTACAAAACCTCAGTTCATATGTTAAATCGAGCAATCTCTGAGACGGCATAATTATCTGTGTTCTATCCACCAACTCTCTTGATTTGAAAGGAATTATCGCTCCGAAACTTTTCCGAACTGGGTTGAGCGAGCTGCATTCTTGCTAACACCCCGGTATTTTAAGTTAACCTGATTCCTTTTCATCAGATTGGTTTGGGTTATTCAAGGGAATTGCAACGCTAAAGGTTGTCCCCACACCAACCTCACTCTTCACCGCAATCTTACCCCTGTGTAAATCTACGGCTTTTTTGACAATCGTTAACCCTAATCCAGTACCAGAAATTTTGCCAACATTGTTCCCTCGATGGAATGATTCAAACAGTCGTTGTTGGTCCTCTGGAGAAATCCC
>CADCTM010000565.1 GCA_902805485.1 uncultured Coleofasciculus sp.
CACCATAGAGGTTATCTGTAATAATCCGCTTTTTAACAAAATAAGCTAACGAGGGATGCTTCGCTTCCACATTTAATACGCTTCCGAATTTAGGTCTACTTCATTTCGATTAAATTGTCAATTTCGCGCCAACCTCTGAGATTAAAATAGCCAACACAAAGGTCAGCGCGTTGGGAAATTTGCAGCGTGTTTCGTAGCGTTGGCAACAGAAATTGTTGAATATTGTCGAAGATTCGTGGCATTTTTTTCGAGTTTTTAGAACAAAATGGCTAAAAAAGCTAAAACGACCCCAGACTAGAAGTTTCGGGACTCCCAAACAAAGCTCGGCAAGGCACGAAATCAAGAAAAATCAAGGCTTTTAAACCGGCAGAGGCAGGTTTTGTTTGTGTAGACGCGAATTCTATTCGCCTGGTCATTGGCTTATCTGACTGTTGGTAGAATATTTTTGCCTAGAATTTATGAGATTATCAAAGCAATCTTAAGCAATGAGGCACGGCATGACTGGGCGAGCGCTGTTGCTAATCAATCGCCACTCACGGCGAGGACAGGAAACTCTTGAGCAGGTAGTTAGCGAGTTGGAGGCGTTGGGCTTTAAGCTATTTGAAGAATCAACCGAGAAGCCTCAGCAGTTAACAAGCATTATTCAGAGTTATCGCGATCGCGTTGATGTCGTAATCGTCGGCGGAGGTGATGGCACTCTGAATGCCTCCATTGAAGGGATAATAGACACTCAACTCCCTCTAGGAATTCTGCCCTTGGGAACAGCTAATGATCTGGCTCGTACCCTCGGCATTCCTCAGTCTATCCCTCAAGCTTGTCAAGTAATTGCCGCAGGCTATAAGCAAAGAATTGACCTAGGTCAAGTTAATCGAAAGTACTTTTTTAATGTTGCTAGTCTCGGACTCAGTGTCCAAATTACGAAGCAACTCGACAAAAAGCTCAAGCGAACTTGGGGCGTCTTAGCATATGGCATGACAGCGCTGCGAGTGATTTTGAAAGCAAGACCATTTCGAGCAGAAATTCGTCTAGGCGGCAAGTCAATTCATGTAAAAACTGTCCAAATAGCCGTCGGGAACGGTCGATATTATGGCGGTGGCATGGCAGTCGCTGAGGATGCAACAATTGACGACCAACGCCTGGATTTATACAGTCTGGAATGTCAGCACTGGTGGCAAATTTTGCTCTGGTTGCCTGCGATGAAGCTAGGGACACATTCGGGATGGGATGGTGTGCGGACTCTTCAAGGTAAGGAATTTGAAATTTATACGCGCAAACCCCTCTCGATTAACGCTGATGGTGAAATTGTCACCCAAACCCCCGCGAGATTTCGCTTGCTCCCCAAAGCAATAGCCGTTTATGTGCCGAATTCCTCGACAATTCCCGGTACGATAGGAGTCCCCGCTCAGACTTGATCAGTTAATCATTCATGATTACTGATTATTGCGATCAAGCTGTATTGTTACGGGTCTTTGTGTTTAAGAATATGATTGAGGGCGTATCGTGTTCAAGCAAACATTCCCGTGACTCTATCTAATCGTTCAAATTCTTTGTCCGATCTGACAAGCCCCTGGCATACCCTAGACGCCCAGAAGACGCTGCAAGAGCTTGGCAGTAACCCAGAAACGGGTCTGACTTCTCAACAGGTTCAAGAGCGGTTACAGCAGTATGGTTCTAATGAATTAGAGGAAGCCGCCGGTCGTAGCTCTTGGGAAATCCTCCTCGATCAATTTAAAAACATCATGTTGTTGATGTTAATTGCTGTAGCGCTCATTTCAGGTGTGTTAGACGTAATCGCGCTGCAACAAGGCTCATTTAAGGGGTTTCCTTTTAAAGATACGATCGCGATTTTATTAATTGTTATCCTCAACGGCGTCCTTGGCTATCTCCAGGAAAGCCGTGCCGAAAAAGCCTTAGCCGCACTAAAAAGTCTTTCGTCCCCGAAAGTAAGAGTAATTCGGGATGGTAGAACTCTTGAAGTAGACGGCAAAGAACTAGTACCTGGGGACATTATGCTCTTAGAAGCAGGTGTCCAGGTATCAGCGGATGGTCGTCTGATTGAGCAATCAAATCTTCAGATCAGAGAGTCGGCACTGACAGGAGAAGCCCACGCGGTTAACAAGCAGGTTGATGTACACCTGGATGAAGAAACACCATTAGGCGATCGCATTAATCTCGTGTATCAAGGCACTGAAGTCCTCCAAGGACGTGCTACAGCCGTTGTCTATGGCACGGGAATGCGAACCGAATTGGGCAAAATTGCCGAAATGCTGCAAGGGGTAGAAAGCGAACCAACGCCCCTGCAACAGCGGATGACGCAACTGGGTAACGTTTTGGTGAGTGGTTCCCTCGCCCTGGTGGCACTCGTGATCGTCGGCGGGATGCTTAAGTCCTACCTCGATAAACGCTTCTTTGATTGGGGTGTCTTGCAAGAACTGGTGGAAGTTTCCCTCAGTATGGCAGTCGCCGTTGTCCCAGAAGGTCTGCCCGCTGTAATCACCGTGACTCTGGCATTGGGAACTCAGCGCATGGTGCGCCGCCACGCCTTAATCCGCAAACTGCCCGCTGTTGAAACCCTAGGCAGCGTCACCACAATTTGCTCGGATAAAACAGGCACCCTGACGCAAAATAAAATGGTTGTCCAGCAAGTGGCAACCGGGGGGCAAACCTTCCAAGTCACAGGCGAAGGCTACACCCCGAAAGGTGAATTTAAACTTGACAATCAACTGACGACACCTGAGCAATATCCAGCCCTGCAAACATTACTTCTTGCCTGTGTCTTGTGTAATGATGCCTTATTGCAGCAAGACGAAGTGTCAGAAGATGGCAAGCCAAAGTCAGCGGCGAATCAGTGGGCAATTTTAGGCGATCCCACAGAAGGCGCGTTACTTTCCTTAGCGGGGAAAGGCGGTTTGGAAAAAGAAGCATTGAGTCGTCAACTCAAACGAGTGGAGGAAATTCCGTTTTCCTCAGAACGCAAGCGGATGAGCGTGATTTGTCAAGGCAATACACAAAACGTTGCCCAAACTGCCCAAAACTCGCCCTTCTTGATGTTTACCAAGGGTTCGCCGGAATTAATTTTAGAACGTTGCACGACTTCTCAACAGGGAAATAACGCCCAACTTCTAGCAGGACGAGAGCGGGAACAGATTTTAGAGCAAAATAACCAGATGGCGGGTGCTGGGTTACGGGTGCTGGGATTTGCTTACAAGCCGTTGGATGCCAAACCAGCCCAAGGCGATGAAACGACAGAACAAGGTTTAATTTGGCTGGGATTGGTAGGAATGCTGGATGCACCCCGCCCAGAGGTACGTGATGCTGTGGCGCGGTGTCGGGATGCTGGGATTCGGGCGATCATGATTACGGGGGATCACCAGTTAACAGCACAAGCAATCGCTCAAGATTTAGGCATTGCGAACATAGGCGATCGCGTTCTTACTGGTCAACAAATACAACGCCTCAGCCAAGCGGAACTTGAAGAACAAGTTGATCATGTCAGCATCTATGCTCGTGTTTCCCCAGAACACAAACTCCGCATTGTTCAAGCCCTCCAAAGTCGAGGCAAATTCACTGCCATGACGGGAGACGGCGTAAATGATGCCCCGGCACTCAAACAAGCAGATATCGGCATCGCGATGGGCATCACTGGCACGGATGTTAGTAAGGAAGCAAGCGACATGGTGCTTCTAGATGACAACTTTGCCACGATTGTTGCCGCCACAGAAGAAGGTCGAACAGTTTATAACAACATTCGCCGCTTTATTAAATACATCCTCGGTAGCAACATCGGCGAAGTCTTAACCATTGCCGCTGCACCAATTATGGGACTGGGTGGTGTTCCTCTGAGTCCGTTACAAATTCTCTGGATGAACCTCGTTACCGATGGTTTACCTGCCCTGGCACTAGCTGTGGAACCGGCGGAACCGGATGTGATGAAGCGTCCTCCCTTTAGCCCTCGTGAGAGTATTTTTGCTAGGGGGATGGGTTCTTATATGATTCGCATCGGGATTGTTTTTGCAATCATTTCTATTGCGTTGATGGCATGGGCTTATAACTATACTAATGCCGCTGGATATGATGGTCCGGGAGGGAAGGATAGCTGGAAAACGATGGTATTTACGACTCTTTGTCTTGCCCAAATGGGTCATGCTTTAGCCGTTCGTTCTAACACTAAGCTAACGATCGAATTAAACCCCTTTTCTAACCCGTATTTGCTTTGGGCGGTAGGTGTCACTAGTGCGTTGCAACTGGCACTGGTTTATGTACCGTTCCTGCAATCGTTCTTTGGCACTCATCCCTTGAGTGGGATGGAACTTTTAATCTGCCTAGGTTTTAGCGCCTTAATGTTCGTTTGGGTTGAAATGGAGAAGCTATTTTTCCGCTTCTTCTACTCTCGTCGTCAATAGTTACTAGTCGTTAGTCAGTCGTCTTTAGTGGTTTGCCAACAATTGAATTGGTTTAAAGACTAATGACTACTGACTAATAACTACTGACTAATGACTACTGACTACTTGCAAAATGTATCTAAAAACTCTACACCTTAGACAATTTCGCAATTATTGCGAAGCGAAAGTGGATTTTGATGCCCCGAAGACGATTTTAGTTGGGAATAATGCTCAGGGAAAGTCGAATCTGCTGGAGGCGGTGGAGTTACTTTCGACTCTCAAGAGTCATCGAGCAATACGCGATCGCGATTTGATTTTGGAAGATGCTGATGTTGGGCAAATTCGCGCGACTTTGGAACGTGCCTACGGTTCCACGGAATTAGCCCTAACTCTCCGCGCCCAAGGACGGCGTACTGTTGCCCTCAACCGAGAAAACATTCGCCGTCAACTGGATTTTTTAGGCATCCTTAATGCTGTACAGTTCTCTAGCTTGGATTTAGAATTGGTGCGCGGTGCCCCAGAAAGGCGTCGCCACTGGCTCGATTCTATCCTCACGCAGCTCGAACCGATTTATGCTCATATCTTGCAGCAATATAATCAGGTGCTGCGACAGCGTAATGCCTTCCTCAAAAAAATCCGTGTCTTACGAGCAGAAGGCAGATTTGATGAGTCTTTATCCAAAGACTTTGACTCACAACTAGCACTGTGGGATGCTCAACTGGCAACAACAGGTTCGCGAGTCACACGCCGCCGTGCAAGAGTTTTGGAACGACTTGCTCCCCTCGCCGCCGCATGGCACGCTACTATCAGCGGTTCAACTGAGATGCTGGCAGTTACTTATGCCCCAAATGTCAGCCTGGATAAAGATGATCCAGAAGGGGTACAGCAGGCATTTTTAGAGAAAATTCAACAGCGTCGCCTCCCGGAACAAGTTCACGGCACAACTCTTGTTGGTCCTCATCGAGATGAAGTTGATTTTGCAATTAATCAGACCCCCGCAAGGTCTTATGGCTCTCAAGGTCAACAACGAACGTTAGTATTAGCACTGAAATTAGCAGAACTTAAACTGATTGAAGAAGTCGTGGGAGAACCGCCTTTACTGCTATTGGATGATGTTTTGGCGGAACTTGACCTAAATCGGCAAAACCAACTACTAGAGGCGATTCAAGACCGCTTTCAGACGTTGATTACAACAACACATTTGGGCGCTTTTGATTCCCAGTGGTTAAATTCTTCTCAAATACTTTCGGTTAATGCTGGACAAATTAGTAAGGGATGAACTAGCCAGATCTACTACGCTCTCGATCTGGCTAGTTCATGAAAGTAGTGTGCTTTTTGGTACGCTTTTTTTTGCGTTTCTGGTGTTTCTGGGTGAGGTGTGAAGCTGTACCAGAAATGAGTCATTTTTTGTTACACAAACAAAGGGCAAGTGTGAGAAAACCTCGTTGTTTTTTAGTAGGCAAACAGACGGCAAGTGTGAGAAACTTTCGTTATCGGGCTAGAAAAAAACAAGCATACTGTGATTACTGAGCAAATGCCGGAAAAAGACTTGCAGTTCATTCGTTCTCTTATGGCAACGCCGTTGGGTCAGGTACTGGAACGAATCAACCAGGTCTTCTGGGTGTGTTCTGCTGACTTGTCTGAGACGCTTTACGTTAGTCCCGCCTATGAGGAGATTTGGGGCCGCCCGACACAGAACTTGTACGAGCGTCCGGAGTCGTTTACCGATCCGATCTATCCTGAAGACCGCCAGCGCGTGCTTGCAGCCCTCGATGGATTATTAGACGGGGTGGAGATGGATGAGGAGTACCGGATTGCTCGACCTGACGGGTCGATGCGTTGGATACATGACCGCGCTTTTGGGCTTCGGGACTCTTCAGGACAACTTTACTGCTTCGCCGGAATCGCGGAGGACATTACAGAGCGTAAACAGGCTGAGGTAGCATTGCGCGAGAGCGAGTTGCATCTACGATTAGCTCTTAATGCCGCTCAACTAGGGACTTGGGATTGGAACCTGGAGACTAACGTAGTTACCTGGTCTGAGCGCACTGAGGAAATTTTTGGCTATGCGCCTGGTACTTTCCCTGGAACCTATGAGGGTTTTATCGATCGCGTCCATCCTGAAGATCGCTCAAGGGTGGCTCAAGAGTGCGCTCGTAGTGTATCAGATTTGATTCCCTGTAGCTTTGAATATCGCCTACTTCTTCCCGATAGTACGGTTCGCTGGGTTGCCGAGAAGGGCGATTTTTTGTTTGATGAAGCCGGTCAACCACGCAGCTTGGGTGGCGTGATGATGGATATTACCGAGCGAAAGATTGCGGAAGAAGCCTTGCGCTCTAGCGAAGAACAATTCCGCAGGGTATTTGACGAAGCACCCATTGGGATGGCGCTAACAGGCTCAGACGGGCACTTCTTTAAGGCAAATCAGGTCTTTCAAGAAATGCTGGGGTACAGCGAGTCGGAATTAATGCCCTTCACTTGCGCCAATATCACCCATCCCGAAGACTTGAAGCAGGAAATTCCCTATATTCAGCAGGTAAAGAGAGGAGAAATTGACAGCTTTCAATTGGAGACACGTTTCTTCAAAAAGAATCAAGAGATTGTTTGGGTGAATTTGACCTTGATGATGCTCAGGGGCAAGTCGGGAGAAATCCTCTACACGCTGGGCATGATCGAGGACATCACTGAGCGAAAGCTTGCGGTAGAGGCTCTTAGAGACAGTGAACAGCAGTATCGCCAGTTGGCGGAAAACATCGGTCACGTTACTTGGCTGATTACACCAGACACCAAGCAGCTTTTTTACATCAGCCCTAACTACGAACGGGTTTGGGGTAAAAGCTGTGCCTCGCTGTATGAAAAACCACTGTCTTTCATGGATATCATCCATCCAGAGGACAAAGAGAAAGCAGTTGCCGCCCTTGAGCTTGATTCAACACGGATGGATCTGAAGTACCGAATTATTCGTTCCGATGGCACAATGCGTTGGATACACGTTCGTACTCATCCAGTTCTCAACGAGACAGGACAGATTTATCGCGTTGTTGGAATTGCTGAGGACATCACTGTTTGCAAGATTGCCGAAGAGGAGATTATAAAGGCTCTGCAACGGGAACAAGAGTTATCGGAAGCCAAAAGTCGCTTCATCGCGATGACTTCTCACGATCTCCGTACTCCTCTGACAACAATCCAGTCTTCTGTTGACTTATTGAAACACCGCTCTGAGAAACTTTCACCTGAGAGACAGCTTCTTCATCTTGATCGGATCTCCAGTGCTACAGAGCAGATGACTTCAATGGTTCAGGATGTCCTCATATTATCTGAAGCCGAGGCGGGCAATCTGCAATTCAACCCAGGTCTCGTAAACTTGGCACAACTATGTCGATCTGTAGTTGCCGATCTGGAAGTAGCTCACAAAAACCAGCACATCGTAGAGTCCGCCGTTTCAGACGAGTATGGGACTAGGGATCTACTGCTTGACTCAAAGCTTGTGCGGTACATTCTTATTAATCTGCTTACCAACGCTTTCAAGTATTCACGACAAGGAAGCACCATCCAGTTGCACCTGATCTGCCACCCAGAAAGCGTAGTTCTCCGAATCCAAGACCAGGGGATTGGGATTCCTGCCCAAGATGTCCCTCGCCTATTTGAGTCTTTCTACCGTGCGTCAAATGCAGGTATGGTTCAAGGCACTGGTCTGGGGTTAGCGATCGTCAAACAGTGTGTGGACTTGCATGGCGGCAAAATTACTGTTGATAGCGCTGTTGGTAAGGGTGCGACGTTTACCGTGACGCTACCCTTGATCAACAACGGCATCCATTCATCGCAGACTTTGTGAATTACCCAATGCTCATCGCTTAGGTGATAGAGCGGTGACGTTCTCTCACCGTTAAGCCGTAAGGCTATAACGGGAGCTTCTAATTCAGAATAGAGATAGTTGCTCACCATCCCAGCCTAAAAAAGCTTCGCGCTTCACAGGCTGGGTATCCCCTAAGCCTCCACGCGCAGACAAGATGAGTCCCACCTCGTTTAAGGCTCGGTCTAATACGTTTCGAGCAGCGTTCTCATCTCTATCCATCTGCAACCCGCACTTATGACATTCGTGTAGGCGAATAGACAGAGTTTTCGGTACTTTAGTCCCACAAACTGAGCAGTTTTGAGTTGTGCCATGAGGGTTTACTTTAACCACTCGGACGCCGCGTTTGACCGCCACTGCTTCCAAGATGCTGATGAATCGCCCCCAAGCTGCATCTAAAACTGATTTGCTCAATCTTGTTCTGGCTAGACCCTTGATATTCAAATCTTCTACTGCAATTAAATCGTTATGCTTAACTAATTTGTGAGCTGTGTTGTAGTGGAAGTTTTCGCGAATTCGACCAATGCGCTGATGAATCCTGGCTATCTTGTTTTTCTGTTTGTTAGCACGGTTTGAACCCTTCTCCTTCCGTGCTAACTTACGTTGCTGACGAGCTAAGTGAGACTGGGTTTTACGGTAGGTTTGCTGAATGGGTACAGCTTCCCCCTCGGATGTAGTCAGGAAATCCTTGAGTCCTACGTCAATGCCGATAGCTGTCTTCACCTCGTCAAGCGACATAGATTCAGGAACTGTCTCATCCTGTATAGATATCGAACAGTACCACCCGTCAGCTTTGTGGACAATGGTACAAGTTTTCAGCGTGAATCCACCGGGGATAGGACGATGGACGATAACTGACATCTCTCCTATTTTTGATAGCTTCAACACTCCATTATTAAGATGTGCCCCTGCTTTTGGACAATTTACCCGAGGGTAGACAAACGACCGCAACTCACCAAATTTCTTAAACCTTGGTCTACCACCTCGCTTGCCTGATTTGTCAGGAAATAGCCAACGTTCCCAAGCTTTGTTTAGTCGTTGCAGGTTAACTTGTTGTGACTCTGACCAGATATTTTTGTAGTCCGGAAATAGTACTTTAGTCTGCTTTAAATCGGATTGCTGAGTGTAGTAGTTAACTGAAGCTGGTATCTCTCCGATAGGTTCAGAAACAATACTGCAACGGTCAAGTTGAGAGCGGGTTCTTCTTAACCAATCTAACCTCTGCCCCAGACAGTAATTCCAGTGCCGACGAAGCAGCTCTAATGTGTAGAGCATAGTCGCTTCTTGTTCGGCACTGGGTTTAATTCTGTAGCAGTAAGTTAAAATCATGTCTATCATTCTATAACTTATTGCTAATTATGAGAACTATGTATGACAGAGGGTTTAGATCTGTTTACTCGCTTACTGCTCATATTGTATTTGTCACCAAATACCGGAAAAAGGTTATAGACAAGGACATTCATCAA
>CADCTM010000566.1 GCA_902805485.1 uncultured Coleofasciculus sp.
TTATATTTCGGTTCGATGATAACTTCAGTTGTAACGCTAACCCCAACGTATTCTGGTTCTTGTAACTTCACTTGCACTCCCAAAGGTTTGCGGTCTTGCATATATTCTAAAATTTCTGTCTCTAACATAGAGTTGAGGACAAAATATTGGTCTGGGTCCATCCCTAACCGAAAATCAATCATCTCTGTCTCAACTTTCGGCACAATTAATAGCGTAACTCGACCAGGTGTCGTATTCATTGCATTCGTAAGACAATGAGCGCGAGCGACAGCTCTGGTTGCTGTTTTAGCGACATTTTCAAAATCTTCTGGTGTGACTGCCGATTCTCTCGTTCGCAATATTTGTGGCACTCGAATTACAGCTTCATCTAGCGATTCTTGGTCAATTCCTCCTGTTGCGGGTCGATAATTAACAACGCTTTTAACGTAAGGAATTGCTTGTTTAATTACCAATAATTTTTCCGCTTGCACGTTGCCCCTACTTCCCCCTCCCGTGCGGTAAGCTGTCATATAAATTTCTGCGCCTGGGGGAGGAACTTTGCCGTATTGTCGCTCTAATGATTCGTTAGGAGCGCCATTGGCGTAGTCTGGCTGTAGATTAGATAAATTTCGGCCTTCTGTGGAATCTCGGCGTACAATTGTGCCCCCTGGTTGAATTTGCGATCGCTCTCTAGTTCTCTGCTTTAATTGTGCTGGTTCTCGAATCAACGGACCAAATTGAACCGTACCTGTTTGGGCATCAATAGTATAGTGGAGATCCTCAGGATCAGAGTCAGCGAAATCGGTAACTTCTTGCCATGTTTCGGCCGGACTATTAATCGGTTTAACTTGAATACATTCGCCTGGTTTGCGCCTTAAAATCGGTTGAGCTTGTAATTGAAATGCCTGTCCTGCTTTGCCCTCACTGACTCCCAAAAGTTCGTTTTCAATCCGAACGCATTCGCTGGCATTTACCGCACCGCCGATCGAGCGAACTTTTATACCAAAAATGCTAGGCGAACTGCTATAACTTGGTTGTAATTGTCTCGGATAAGTGTAAACGCAACGTATCCAGTGTCCTCGATATTCCGTTCCGAAATCGGTGCTAGGCAATTGTTGGGGTAAATGTAATATTACATCTGCTCCATCAATTAAAGGATTAGTGCCTTGCTCTCCTAAGTCGCTAAAACTAAAGCCTTTGGTTTTATCGTCTTCTGGTTTTCGCAATATTGTTGACTGCCAATTTTTACCATTCCAAGCTTCCCATCTTAATGGTGGGTTCTCTGGGTCAATCCCGGTGCTTCTAGCGACTTGTCCTCTAAAAGTGACAGCAATTACATTTCCGGTAATCGAATTTTCTATGTCTTCTTGTAAGACCAAATAAAAACAGTTACTGGGAAGCGATTGCTGGAACAGCAAGGTTTCTTCTATATTCCACCATTGGTTGTTGCTAGGGTAGCGCTCGCGGGTCGCCCTCTGTCGCAAATTGTTCGGTCGCTCTTCTTCAGTTAATCCTGTTAAAAAATGTTTAATTTGAGGATTGCCGATCGCAAATTCTTCATCTGTACTAAAAATAATCGCTTCTTGAGTTTCGGTTCGCACCGTAGCAACTTCGGTGGCATAGGGAATTCTAATCGGTTGTGGTTGTGCTTGAGTTAGATAAAATGTTAATTCGCACTCAGCGGGTGCAGGAGGTTGCAGGCGAATTCCCAACAATTCTAAAAACGCGACGTAATTGCGCCGGGGAACTTGATTAAACCGCATTAACATTTGGTCGGTTAACCAAGCAAACAGTTCAATTAAAGTTATTCCGGGATCGCCTGGGTTATGATTTGTCCATTCCGGACAATAGCGGGGAATGCGGAGTATACATTCTTCTACTAAGTCCTCAAAACTTCGGTCATCGAGATCTGATTTCGGTAATTTGGGTAAAAAATCAAAGTCCATAATTTATATCAATTTTGTTGTTGTTACATTCTTCACTATAAAACTTATCCCGTCCCCACGTCAGTTATTTTTCTT
>CADCTM010000567.1 GCA_902805485.1 uncultured Coleofasciculus sp.
GAAATTAATGACTCAATTAAAATAGTTAATGGGTTAGGAAGTGAGGGAATTCGTATAGCGTTGGAGCCGCTAGTAGTGGATTTGGATAAACAAAAAAATAATATTGGGCGGTTAATTCGAGCTATTACAAAGGTACAACGGCCTTTGACCGAAACGGTAGACCAACAGTACAACGAGAGCAAAGACGACTACGGAGCCGGACCCGAGTTCGATGAGCTAGCTATGGTTATGTCGCTAGTTCACATGAAGGAATTTTGGGGACAACAACCTGAGGGTTCTCCAAACTGGACTGATTTTGAAAGGGGCCTGACGGGTGACAATGTGCCTGACAATGTGAAAACTTTGAACGAAGGACGACTCGAGCAAGCTAGCAACATCCACACTGAGCTTGTCACGGAGCGCGAGGACAAAATGAAGCAGGCGGAAGAACAGTTGCGACAGGAAAAACCCGAGCTAGCAAACAATAAAGTTCATATAGAAATGAGGGCAAATAACCTGCTCTACGAAGAATATCTTCTGAAAATAGATGAAAAACGTGATGAAGTCCGAAAGGCCGAGGAGAAGCTCAAGGCTGCAGAGAAAAGCGGAGAGCAAAGCACAAAGGCTTTAGAGCAAGAAGTAAATGCCTTAAAATTTGAATTGCAAGAACTGCAAAGCAAAGCAATGTTTTTTGCCAACGAAGCTTATATGACTGCTATTGCTGCCGAGCAAGTAGTGCTCAATCAACAACTTGCCTTAGGCATTAAGTTACCGACGGCTCAATACTTAGCATCAATTAACGAGCAAACGGCTTTTGTAGGAGAGCAAATTGGTCACCTTCACGCGAATTTTGGCAAAGCATTGTGGAAAACTGCTAAATACGTTGACAGGATTTTACTAGCAATAAATACTATCTCCAAGCTAACTGCTCAACTAGCACTCAGTACGGATATAATGGAGAAAGTACGCAAATTAGAAGGCTTGGCCACCACACTAATTGATGACATTAAGAAAAATAGCAAGCTCAATCGTGGTGAAAAGGACACAAAAGCCAAAGAATTAGTTGAAAAAACCGAAGAAAATTCCTCACTTTTAGGAAGGAATACAATCCAACTAGCGCGTAATATCTTGAATTTGGTAATTGATGTAAATATAAGTGTGCAGAGCCACTTGTCGAATCCCTCACGCAACTCAAACCAGTAGGTTAAAAGACTTATGCAATTTCAACCATTTCAATGCCTTCGGACTTTCAATGATTCAGACGCCGTTGATGCTATTGCCATGAGTCCAGATGGTAGTACGCTCATCAGTGCAAGTTGGAAGGTGGGTGAGGATACGATAAAAGTTTGGAATTTAACTAATGGTCAACTACAGCGGACGCTGGCAGGACACATACTTGTCGTGGGTGCTCTTGCGATTAGCCCAAACGGGAAAATTCTGGCCTCCGGTAGCGATGATAAAACTATCAAACTTTGGGACTTAGACACGGGTGAAGTCAGACACACTCTAGAGACTTATCATGAAGAAGCTAACAAACAAATTGCTTGTTTAGTCTTTAGTCCCGATGGTCAAATTCTCTATAGTGGCTCTCTAGGCGGTAGTACTTATTACTGGGATCCCAACACGGGCGAAATGTTGGGAGACTTAGGGGTAATGTCCTTAGGAAGTGAATTCCTTGCCATGAGTGCTGATGGTCGAACACTGGCAGGTGCTTATGCAGGTAATTTGATAGTAAACGATTTGCCACAACACACTTGGCGGTTTAGAATTAAAACACGTCACAACAGTCCATCGCTGGCTATCAGTCGAGATGGGGAGACACTTTTTATTGGAGATTATCATGGTAAGATTCATCTGTGGGATGCACGCCAAGGTAAAGAGCGATCGGCAGTGGGAGGACATTCAGGTATTGTAACAGTTCTTGCCGTCAGTCCCGATGGCAGAATGTTGGCAAGTGGCGATGAACAAGGGATGATCAAGCTTTGGGAACTCGACTCTCAAACCGAACTCTGTACCTTAGA
>CADCTM010000568.1 GCA_902805485.1 uncultured Coleofasciculus sp.
CCTGTCGAATTATTAATCTTCACGCGTGTTCTGTACCCCTGCTTAAAGTTTTAGCAGAGATTTTTGGGCGTTATTTCAACTAAAAAATCAACCACTGAGTAGCGCTTCCACAAACTCGTAACTTGAGAAGGGACGTAAGTCTTCAATACCTTCACCTGCACCAATAAAACGGATGGGCAAACCCAACTGCTGCACCACAGCAAGGGCAACACCACCCCTAGCAGTCCCGTCCAATTTTGTCAATACTACACCACTAAGTTTTGCCGCTTCTGAGAAGACTTCTGCCTGACGCAGACCATTTTGACCCAAGGTAGCGTCTAATACTAAAAGCGCTTCAACCTTAGCACCTGGGGCTTTTTTGTCCACAATTCGGCGGATTTTTGCAAGTTCTTCCATCAAGTTTTTCTTGTTTTGCAGACGCCCGGCGGTGTCTACTAGCAGTAATTCTACATTTCGGGATTGGGCAGCCGCGATCGCATCAAACACCACTGCCGCTGGATCGGTATTTTTTCCAGGATTCGCAATTACCTCAGTGCCGCTGCGCTCTCCCCAAACCTTCACTTGTTCGACTGCTGCTGCCCGGAATGTATCTGCCGCACCAATTAAGCAGCGATAACCTGATTTACTCGCTAAGTGAGCCAGCTTACCAATTGTGGTTGTTTTCCCGGCACCATTCACCCCTGTCATCAGCCAGATATTCAAGGTGTCTTTTTCAGGTACAAAGGTGGGGCTGTAAGCTTCTTGACAAGGGCGATCGAGCAAGTCTCGGAGAATTGTTTTCAGATAGGCGATCGCTTGTTCGGGTGGCAGAACTTCTTCTCGCAGTTTTTGTTGCAGCGTACCAATAATATAATCCGTCGCTTCAACCCCTACATCTGCCTGCAACAGCAGCGCCTCAATCTCGCTTACAGCATCTTGATTCAACGGTCCTTGACCGACAATTGCCTTAAGCTGGTTAATTAAACTACGGCGGGTTTTATCTAGTCCCTGACGCAATCGATTTAGCCAGCTAATTTCCTCAATTGAGACATCTTCCGCGCGTCTCCCCTGAGCTGCCAAGACTTCTGCTGACCACATGAACCCTTCATCAAAGGCAAGACCGGACACTTCTTCCATCTCAACCGTTGTTGCAACGGGCTGAATGGGTGTTCTTATCGGTTCGGGTTCTGGCGTTTCCAGTGCCGTTGCTTTAAGGCGTTCTAGGCGTGCCTGTCGGTCTGCGTTCCGCGCCCAGATGGGTACAGGGGCTGATTCGGCTTCCAAGGTGACTGACTCAGGAGCGGCTTCTGCCACTGGTTCTACTGTCTCTTGTTGAGCTTCAGGAGATGTTACATTCGTTACTGTTTCTGGTTCGGCGTCCAGTACTGGTTCTGTGTCTTCAACAACATTAATGGCTGCGTCGGTTACAAGTTCTGAAACATCGGCTGTTGGAGGAGGTGTCTCTTCTACTGTTGATGTCTCAGTTGTGGCAGGTTCAACAAATTCAAGAGTTGTTTGAGTTGTGTCAACTGACTCGCTCTCCGTTACTGGTGCTATTTCTGGTGTTTCTTCTAGTTGCCGCTTTTGGATGTTTTTGTATGCCGCTTTCGCAAAGCTCAGGTAGTCCTCGGCAACTGCGGATGAGGACGCCTCGGTTGGTTGGGTTGGAGCCGCTTCTATTTCTATGTCTGACGGTTCTGAAGCTGTTTGTTCCTGTTCAACTTCAGGGGTGGCGGAGCTAGTCTCCTCATTAGTACCAAACTGTCTGCGGAACCAATTAAAAACCATTACACCTACTTAACTACCAGCAATAATTTAATTTTCAATCTAGTCAATACAACTATAGGAAATTTTCTGTTCCCTACTGATGTTTTGTTGATAAGAGAGGGCTACTTTATTGTTGAAGAGGTAGCCGACTCCAGGAATGTCAGGATTGCAAACGGGCTTCCGCTTTAATGCGATCGCTGACGCGACGCAAGACGCCGTTGATAAATCGATGCCCTTCGTCATCGCCGTAGCGTTTGGCAAGTTCCACAGCTTCATTGATGGCAACTCGTTCTGGAACACCTAAAAAGGAAATTTCGACGACAGCAATTCTTAGGATATCTCGATCAATTCGAGGAACGCGATGTAGCTGCCAATCCTGAAGGGCTTGGGTCAAAATTTCATCGATCTCAGCCTGACGACGATTGATGGTTTTGAGAAGCTCTAGGGCGTAGCTGCGGACTTCTTGCTGATTGGATAGTTGGATTACTTCGGGAATTTCTACGGCTGTTCCCAGGCGGTTGATCGCTTTTTGGGTAAGTTCAATCGCATCAACGACCATGGCTCTGGCACTATGGACGTCGGTAGCGCGGGTTTCACTACTCAGGAGGCGATCGCTTCCGCGTCTAATTTCTGCTGCCGCCGCTTCTAGAGCTTCTTGAGTTTCACTAGTGAGGGTACGGACGGCTGCTACTACCAAGTTATTTAGTTGCTGGGTTTCCAGTTTCTCTGGGACGTTAGGCATTTGAGAGAGGCTCAAAAGAGCCAGTTCACGGGAAATTCTGCGGGGTTGCATAAGTTCGGTTAGATAAGGTAAAAAACTATACAGATTAACGAGAAAACTAAGAATTAGAAGTCAAGACAACTTAAACTATCTTAACTAGACGTAGCGATCCATTGCCCATGATGTCGTACTGACTTGTACAAAGTCAGGCAACCTTGAAGGCTATGGACTTGTCGTGTGAGGGTAGGCTGATTCTAATTGGCGCTGTGTGGAGGACTCCATCCTCTTTTAGTTGTCTTCTGTCGGTAAAACTTGTCGCCTAACTTCGGGCAAAGATTGCTCTAGTTGGTTTTTGCTCAACGGTGTCTGTAGTGGCACTTGATTCGAGGTGGTTGTTGGACTAACAATCCCTCCGGAAATTATCACCTTAAAGGCGTCTTCTATGGACATTGAGAGATTTAGTACGTCGTCTTCTGGAACAATGGCATACCATCCGGTTGTGGGATTGGGCGTGGTGGGGATAAAAATACTTAACATCGGACGAGTCATTTGAGATTGAATCTCGCTACTCATTGTGCCTGTGACAAAAGCGATCGCCCAGATTCCTGGACGCGGATACTCAACTAAAATCACGCGACGAAACTTACCCCCTGAGTCTTTAAGGAGCGTTTCCAATAGCTGTTTGAGGGTTTTATAAACCGCTCCCGCTAGGGGAATTGCCTGCAAAAACTGCTCTCCAAAATCCAGCAACCAGCGCCCCGCAATATTACGAGCCATTAAGCCAATAAGCAGAATACATAGTAGTGGAACCGTTAGTCCCACGACCAAATTCAGCAGATTGACGAGAATCGGATGTAAGTTATCGTAGGGATTGATTTGCTTGGGAATACGGGTCAAAAACTCGATCACCCAGCTAGCAATCGTAATCGTGAGCCAGATCGTGGTAGCTAGGGGAATTACTACCAAAAGACCTGCAATTAGGTCATTCTTTAAATCCTGCTTGATGCGTTGAAGCACAGATCACCGATCCTTACAATGGCGCTTATCAGTTCTTTTTTTGCCACCTCACTCATTGGCATTAGCTTGCCCAAGACAAGCTGGGAAACCTTAACCGAGCAAACTTCTGATGATGAAAGGATGCGCGGGTATCGGAGGTGAGTGCCCCTTTAATTCGGCTTAGTTGCTCAATCAAGTGGGATTTCTCATTAAGGGTTCCACTTATATTTGTAAGGCTTGTAAAGAATTGTTGCAAGGGGCGATGTCTTTCTTTAAGTTTCGCTTCCTCCAGATTTTGTTCGGTTTTCTGAGATTGACAAATCCCTGAACTGATTAGCGATGCCACAAACCAGACACCGAAAATAGACATGAAGCTTTCTTAAAAAACTGGTATCACAATTTACATTTTAACAGAGTGAAGCTAATACTATTACGGTTTTGAAGTCGGCTTTCGGTCAATTAACGAGCCGGAATTCGCCCTCTAACATCAGTTGAAAGCGTTAATGGTCAGGGAAAGACTACGAAAATCTGAGGCTTTTGACTAAATTGAGAGGTTTGAGTTGAGGGAAGACTAGTTTCGTGTAATTAGACCACGCAACCCTGTCCAACCCGTGGCAATGAAAGCGATCGCCAAAAACAAGCTACTCATACCTGTTCTGAGACTTAATTTTAACGCTTCGGTTTTAGTGCGGCTCTGGGCGTCTTCCTTACCTTTATTAATTTGCTGTTTCGCCGTATCAACTTGTGTGGTTAAGGCTTTTGGGTCTTTTTTGAAGGTATCTAATTGTTGCTTAAGCGCTTGCAGACGACCGAGTTGTTCTCCTTGAACTTGACCACTCGCGATCGCTTTGTCAAGTTCGGCAAGCCGCTGTGGATTTTTAATTAGTTCATCAACTTGCTTAGTTTGGGCTTCGAGTTGGGTTTCAGCTTGAGTCGCTTTTTGATTAATTTGCTCTAAAGCTTGATTAGTTTGCGCCGAAACATTATAAACGTGCCACGGTCCAAGTATCAGATAAATGAAGCCCAATACACTAGAGAGCAAAAGCGCCCAAAATCTCAAATCTCCTACGAAAGACTTTGGCGCTGAACGCTCATTATCAAGTAGGTATCCTAACAACACAAAGACAATACCCACCAAAGGGATAACACCTCTGTCTACAAATTGAGTTGCTAAGGCAATCTGCCACTCCCTCACTCCTGGGTTAAAAGGAATTGTCATCAGGATGTAATCTAACAGGGAAGACAAAATCATGACAACGCCGACAATCTTAAGTGCCAGAGCTGTGAATGAGAAAGAGGCAGGACTAGTATTCATCGGTTATACCTCGAAAAAACTGTGATGAACCTGGTCTAACTTACTGAGCGCTTTCTGAGTCCTTAGGGCTGGCAAATTTCTGATTCAGAGAGTATCTAGTAGAGGATAGAAACGATTGGTTCAACTATAGAGACTTGCCCATATTAACGTATTGGATGTGACAGACAGATTTCTCAGCCTGGTACTGCCATCCCTCGTGCTACTGCCGGACGCTGTTGCATCGTTTCTACCCAACGCTTGAGATTAGGGTGAGCATCCAGCGTTAACCCCTGAAAATTATAAATCGCAATCCAGGGATAAGTGGCAATATCGGCAATCGAGTAGTCATCACAGAGAAAGTCTCGATTTTGCAGTTGTCCATCTAAGACACTGTATAGCCGCAGCGTTTCCTTCTCATATCGCTCAATGGCATAAGGAATTTTTTCTGGGGCATATTTTTTAAAGTGGTTTAATTGACCCAGCATTGGACCAACACTCCCCATTTGTAACATCAGCCAAGATAAGACTTGAAAATGCTCTTTATCGCTAGTTGGCAGGAGTTTCCCAGTTTTCTTGGCAAGATAAATCAGGATAGCTCCAGACTCAAAAACCGTGATGCCAGTATCTTGATCAACAATTGCCGGAATTTTGCTGTTGGGATTAATTGCAATAAATTCTGGGGTAAATTGGTCGTTCTTTGTAATGTCAATTGTATGGACATTGTAAGAAAGCTCAACTTCCTCCAACATGATAGAAGCCTTGCGTCCGTTGGGTGTCGTAAAGGTGTAAAGGTCGATCATGGGGTGAGATGCCTATTATGAATCACCAGCAGGATAGTCTAGCTTGAAAGCTTATGACTAATTATCTGTAAATTAGCAGGTTCCGTCACTTTTCGGGAAATTAAACGTATCTCCTGACTCTTCCTCTGCACTTTTGAAATCAGGCAATTAGCATAATGGTCAAAGAACCCATGTGAAACTTAGGCTTTATTCAATGCAGCAGGCAGCTCATCCCGTTGTAAAAGACTTAGTGCTAATTGGCGGCGGACACACTCATGCGATCGCACTTAGGATGTTTGGTATGAAGCCGTTGCCAGGTGTACGCCTAACGCTAATTACGGATACATCTCATACGCCTTATTCCGGGATGTTACCCGGTCACGTCGCGGGCTTTTATAATTTTGACGAATGTCACATTGATCTGCGACGCCTTGCCCAATTTGCCAAAGCTCAACTTTACCTCGACCAAGCTGTTGGTTTGGATTTAGAAAACAAAAAAGTGATTTGTGCTAATCATCCACCTGTGGCGTTTGATGTATTGTCGATTGATATTGGCAGTACACCAGCAAGTATTGATGTACCGGGAGCGAGTGAATACGCGATTGCCGCCAAACCTGTACCGCAATTCTTGAATCAATGGAATCAATTAGTTGAAGACATTACGAATAATCCCCAAAAACCGATTCGTCTGGGAATAGTCGGCGGTGGTGCTGGAGGTGTGGAATTGGCACTAACGATGCAACAGCGTTTACATCAAGTTCTCAAAGATGCGAATGTGGCTCAAGCTGCACTGTCCATCCATTTATTCCATCGTGGCACCGAATTAATGCCAGGTCATAGTCCTTGGGTACGCCGCCGCCTCCACAATATATTGAGCAATCGCGGTATTCAATTACATCTTGGGGAATCTGTGTGTGAGGTACTGCCGCATAAAATACAGTGTGAGTCGGGGTTAGGGGTGGAATGCAGTAGTATATTTTGGGTCACTCAAGCATCTGCACCGAGTTGGCTGGCACAATCGGGATTGAAGACGGATTTAGAAGGCTTTGTCCTGGTAAAAGATACCTTGCAATCGTTGTTTCACGACAATATCTTTGCCGCAGGTGACATTGCGACAATGGTAAATCATCCGCGCCCGAAAGCAGGGGTATTTGCAGTGCGTCAGGGCAAACCGTTGTTTGAAAATCTGCAACGAGTTTTATTGGAAAAACCATTAATACCTTATAAACCCCAGAAATTTTACTTAGGTTTAATTGGCACAGGGGATGGAGAAGCGATCGCTTCTTGGGGTTCTTTGGGCTGGCAATCTAGATTATTGTGGCGTTGGAAAGACAACATCGATCGCAAGTTCATGAATCGTTTCAAAGATTTGCCCGATATGTCAGCAGTTACCCCCCCGGATCAAGGGGAGGCGAAGAAGGAAGCAGACAACAAGATGCACTGTGCTGGATGCGGTTCTAAAGTTGGTAGCAGTACCTTAGAACGAGTCTTGCAACGGCTGCAAGTTAATTATCCCTTAACTGAGCGAGACGATATTCTTGTCGGACTAGGAACACCTGATGATGCGGCAGTAATCCAAGTCCCAACGGGTAAATTGATCGTACAAACGATTGATTATTTTCGGTCGTTGATTAGTGATCCGTATATTTTTGGTCAAGTTAGCACGAATCACTGTTTGAGCGATATTTTTGCAATGGGCGCCACTCCACAGAGCGCTCTGGCGGTTGTAACGGTGCCTTATGGGACGGAGGCAAAAATTGAGGAAACGCTGTATCAACTGCTCTCAGGGGCAATGAGGGTGCTGTGTGCGGCTAAATCCCCCCTGATTGGTGGTCATACTACGGAAGATGTCCAATTAGCGTTCGGGCTGACTTGTAATGGATTGGCGACTCCGAACCAATTGCTACGAAAAGGCGGGATGAAGCCTGGTGAGGTGCTGATTTTAACGAAAGCCTTGGGTACGGGCGTCCTGTTTGCGGCGGATATGCGTTTAAAGGCAAAAGGGCGGTGGATTGATCAGGCGGTGGGTTCGATGTTGTTATCCAATCAGCAGGCGGTGACAGCATTGGTTGAACATGGCGTTACGGCTTGTACGGATGTTACAGGTTTTGGCTTGTTGGGACATCTCAGGGAAATGGTGCAAGCTTCAGGGGTGGCGGTGGAGTTGGAAATGGATGCGATTCCGGTTTTGGAGGGTGTACGCGCAATGCTGCAATTGGGGATTGTTAGCTCACTGCAACCGCAAAATTTACGGGCATCTCGTTGGATTAGTAATCTATCGGAAGTGGAGAATTGTTTGAACTATCAAGTGTTGTTCGATCCTCAAACCTCTGGAGGTCTTTTAGCAACAGTTCCTGTTAATCAATCTAGTAATTGTTTAAAGCTGCTGAAAGATTTGGGATACAAGGATAGCTGTGTAATTGGTCGCGTAGTGCCAATTGTTGAAGGTATTAAGCCAATTAGAATTACGGCAGCTTGACATTGATGGCGCTGCATAATGCGCTCATCCCGCTCATTCGGACTTTGATCATCGCATCAATGTCCAACACAAATACCTGGTGATGAGAAATCACGGCTAGATAAATGATACCGACATTTGTTAGTCTCCTAGGTGGACTTCGTTTATCTAGCTCTAGAGTTTAATATGTAGATAATTCGCGCAGTTCACTGCTTCAACTCCGGTTTTGTAATTACGGTTGTTGCCGCCCCTAAGCTGTTGAAATAAATGCTGCCAATTGTGAATAAAAATCCTAGGTAAGCCACGGCTTGAACAAGATATAACTTGTCTCGATAGCCAAATAAGGTTTTGAGTAGCAAACCGGGAAATTGGTTATCGGGTAAGATCTTGCTGGTATTCCAAGCTATTGGTCCTAAGATGCAGGATGGGTCTTTTGCCAAGTGGTCGTAGTAGATGCACCAAGTATCTAAAGGCGGGTTCATTTGCGCTAGGGCAGTTGCTGTTTGGTCAAAATGTCTGAGGGCGCCAACGACTAAACCTGCAACGATTAGGAGTAAGAATACGCCCATTACCTGAAAAAAGCGGCGGATATTAATTTTAACGCCCCATTTGAATAGGAGAAAGCCGATCGCGACTGCTCCTAACAAGCCTCCTATTGCACCTATTACTGGGAAGAATGTGAGCTGGAACTTGGCAATAATAAAGACAACGGTTTCAAAGCCTTCGCGTAAGACTGCCATGAAAATTAAGCCGAAAACGCCCCAGCCTGCACTATTGCCTTGTTTAATGGCGGATGTGACGTTGCCTTCGATTTCGGCTTTGAGAGATTTTGCTTGGCTCGTCATCCAAACTAGCATCCAACTCAGTAAAGCGATCGCAATTACACCAAAGACTGCCTCCATGAGGGGCTTAATCACTGGTGCATAGTCGGGATAGGTGGTATTCACGGCTTGAATACCCCAGCTAAATAAAATCCCAACTAAAGCACTAGCAATGATTCCTCCCACAACTCCGCTATATACCCATTGGTTTAACTCTTCGGCTTGTGCTTTTTTTAGACAAGCCAGTACAATCCCGACAACGAGAGCCGCTTCGACTCCTTCCCTGAGGGTAATGATAAAGGTTGGTAGAGCCGCACTAAAATCCATTTGTTGTTTGATCCTTTGTTCGTTGTTTTTTGACTTTAGATACTTGCCTACCAACAAATAACTAATTAACTAAAGTCACGCAACATCTTTTTGATTTCAATGTTGTGTAATTCTTCCTGACCAATTTGAGTGCGGGCAAATTCTTCTAGATAAACACTGGCATTTTCTACTGTGTTCAGTAAATCTTTATACAGATCTAAAGCTTTTTTTTCATGATTGAGGCTTTCCTCCAGGATATCTCGGACTGAGTGTTTATAGCTTTCTTCAATTGGCGCAATTCGCTGACTGGGATGCCCTTCTAAACCAGTGAGAATTTCTCCTGCCTGTTGGGCATGAAGTAGAGATTCATTTGCCTGAGCCTTAAAAAAGTTCACAATGGGAATCCGATTTGGTCCAGTCACCATTAGAGAATAGTGGGTGTACCGTACCACTCCAGCAAGTTCAAATTCCATAATCGAGTTGAGGATGCTGGTTGTAGATTTTAGATCTAGTTCTTTCATCATTTCGTGTTACTTAAGCCCTTGTTTTGACGACACCTGAGTTTTTGGGGGT
>CADCTM010000569.1 GCA_902805485.1 uncultured Coleofasciculus sp.
AAAAGTCTCATTTAGAGCTTTAGTGCTTGATAAAAATAAGTAAAAGCCGAGGGTAACAGTTGAGGGTGCCGAATGTGGGCTATAACTCTGGACAAAATCTTGGAACATATGCGGTGCGTCGAGTCTCGGTTTCCGATTCAGGAAAAAGCGCTATTTAGAGAGGCTAAAACTAGCCATCCATACCAAATCAGTTGTAGCGGTGTACGCCAAACCGTAATGTTTGAGGAAAAAACGACGACGAAAGTCAAAACAAGAGGTAGGGATAGGTTTCGGTGACCTTTATTATCTGTTACGCCGGAATTGGAGTTTAGACGTTCACGGTGCGATCGCACGGCTGCGCTTGGCTATCGGGAAAACCAGGTAAGAGGGCTACGTTGAGTGCTAATTCCTGGATGTCGGTGTTTACCCTTCACATAGCGGGATAATGGGTCAAAAAAAACTGCCTGCGATCGTTAAGCGCACACAGCATCAGGGCAGAAAATTGAGAATTCACCAAAAAGTCTCAAATCTGCCTGCTATGAAGTTTGAACAATGACAGAAATGGAGTCAACAAGCTTATAAATGCCTTGGCAAAGCCAAAGATGCTAGCTTTGAACCGGCTTCGGCCCTGATGAGAACCCGCCACGTCTCATGTTTACCAGATGAGGCCCGCTGATCCCTTATTTCGGCGTGAGTGGTCAAGGGTCTATGAGGCGCTGCAAGATTGTAGACCAGACGCTGGAAAAATTGATGCAACTATACATCCCACAGATGTCACAAGTGGAACGGCCAGTATTGGCTTTCTTACGATACAGCGTGGTTGAGGCCTCATGCACCTACCCTCAAAGAGCGTACCTATGAACATCAACCTACAGCCTCGCCTCATGGCATACCTGTAGGTATCGCTCAAGGATATAGTACGATCGCACCGATACCGCACGGGCGATCGTCCGTTGTGCACTTCCGTTAACACACGAACGTCTTACCAGTTGGGAAAACCCGATCGGAAAAGGCGCTCAACAATGAGCAGCGAGTGTGTCAGTATCTCCAGCATCCACCTCTGGCCTTATTTGATAGTGAGTATGGGTGTGCCACTCTGGTAGAAGCTCTCCAAAGCCATCGAAGCCGATAAAAGTCAGGGGTATTCGTTCTCATCGTTGCTTGTGGTCAGCACCTCCACCCGTCAAGCGGTAGAGGACGACCAAAAACTCACGGGAACCAGTTTAAGCTTAACGACTCTCAAAGCTGGTGGAAGAACAAACTCTGGAATCCCTTGAGCCAAAACAAAGGAAAAATCAGGCCCAGAAAATGGGATAATTTGCATTTTCGAGGCAGCCCTAAACATTCGATGACTCTGATTTTAGTAGAACGCTATTAAACTGTAACAGGCAAATTAAAAGCTCAACCTTTGTGGTTAGTTTGGCTTGGTATCCAAATGCCACCTCTCCATGAAATTTGGCAACTATATCTACGTCGTTTGGCTATAGAGCATTAGTACCGCGAGTGCGAAACAAACCTTGCATTGGACAATTCCGAAGCTGAGCCCTCAGCCAACAGTGTCAAGGATGGAGTGATTTGAGGCTATTGCTGACCTGGCAATTATGGTTAGCTAAAAATTTAGTGAGGGAACTTCGTCTACCCAAGCATTGGCCTCTCCCTGAATTGACGCCGGTCAGGGTTGCACTGTCAATGCTGCCAATTTTAATTAAGATTGGGAGTCCGGCTGTTGCTCCCAAACTAGAAAGGAAATTCAGCCGGATGGCAAACAGGAAAACCTCCCACTCTAAGATGTCGCTATCCTGTGGTGAAAAAGGGTAAAGGTCGGTTTAAAAATTTGCCAAAATTCATCAGTTAACCTCTCCTGTTCTCTCGCTTATCAACCATTCTTTCCACGAGCGCGTTAGCTGAGTCAATTTGTGCTTCTCAACTCCAACCGGAACTTTGACCGACTAAATGGACGACTCGAATTTCTGGGACATAGTTTTCGGAACGCCTATACCATAAAATCTGCGCGGAT
>CADCTM010000570.1 GCA_902805485.1 uncultured Coleofasciculus sp.
TCGTTTTGCAAGGCTTGATACTTGATAAAAATAGGGTGAGCATTTCCCACCCTATAAATTAACTAGCCGCTGAGTCGGCATTGATGAGCACTTGTTCATTTGCCGGCAACTCTAAGCAATAACCCGCCCCGTAGACAGTTTTGATATAACGAGGATGGCGTGGATCTGGCTCTAACTTGGTTCTCAAATGCCGGATATGTACCCGGATTGTTTCAATATCATCATCAGGATCGTAGCCCCAAACTTCTTTAAGAATCTCGCTAGGAGAAACGGTTTGACCGTGGCGCTGGAGTAAGCAGTGCAATAGCTCAAATTCCAGATGAGTGAGTTTTACCGTTTCGTCAAACCAAATTGCCTCAAACCGTTCAGGAACCAGTGTTAACGGCCCGTAGTTGAGGATTTCTGAGTGTTTTGCCGCTTGGGGAATGCGGTCGGTGCGTCGCAGTAAGGCTCGCACTCGCGCTAGCATTTCTTCGAGTTCAAAGGGCTTTGTCAGGTAGTCGTCTGCACCTGCATTGAAGCCATCTACCTTGTATTGAGTTTGACCTAATGCGGTCAACATCAGTACGGGAATGTCAGCCGTGCGTTCATCCCGACGTAGGCGCTGGCAGACTGTAAAGCCGTCTACGTTGGGCAGCATCAAGTCAAGCATAATCAAGTCTGGCTGGAGTTGCAGGGCTAGCGCCTGACCTTTGATGCCATCGGCGGCTTGATTAACTTCGTAACCAGCCATCTCTAGATTGATGGAAACTAATTCTGAAATTGAAGCATCGTCATCAATGACCAGTATCCGGGGCATCACCAAGGAGTTTTTGCTGAGTGTGTTTGTTAAAGTTCTATAAGAACTGTTAGAGAAAAATTAAAATACATTACTGATTATAAGCGCTAATTCTAAATAATTTCTAAAGAAAAATCAAACATCTTGAACTTTATAAAGTATCAGGTAACATTTACAAGGACTTCAGGCTTGAGCAAACAAAGTGATTTTAGTTTTTGTGGCGATTTCTTTGTGTGCGATCGCGATTTACAGCAGTAAGTTACGTGATTCCCTAGCTTGCGCCCCTCAGTTACACGCGATAGTGCCAAGTCTGGACGCCGTTGACTCGGAATTCCCAACCGTTTCTGTAATTATCCCGGCTTACAACGAGGCGGAAAATATCCAGGAATGCATCACGGCGGTTTTGGACAGCACCCCTCTACCTGATACAAAACTAGATGTGTGGGTAGTGGATGACCAATCGACCGATGACACGCTTTTGCTGGCACAATCTCTTCAAGAAGCCCTCGGTGACTCACGGCTGAAGGTTTTGCCAGGGCAACCGCGACCGGCTCAGGAAATCTGGCTAGGCAAGAATTGGGCTTGTTCTCAAGGGTTTGAGCAGGCAAAGGGCGAGTTTTTGCTGTTTATTGATGCCGATGTGAGATTGAAACCCCAGGCAATTGAAACGGCGGTTCAAAAAGCCCAGCTAGAACAAAGTGATTTGTTAAGCCTTGCACCAGCGATTACTTGCGGCTGTTTGGCTGAATGGTTAGTCCAGCCGTTGATGGTGAATAATTTGGCAGTTGGTCAGGATTTTCAGGCGGTGAATAATCCTGAAACTGATGTAGCGTTTGCTGCCGGACCATTTATGTTGTTTCGGCGGTCAGCTTATGAGAAATTAGGCGGACATCGAGCCGTTGCCAATCAAGTTGTGGAAGATGTGGAACTGGCGCGGCGGACGAAATCAGCGGGTTTAAGGCTGTCGTATCTGCTGGGGGGCGAATTCGTCTCGGTGCGAATGTATCGGTCTTTGTCGGCTTTGTGGGAGGGTTGGACGAAGAATTTATATATGGGCGCTCAACGAGATGTTGGCTCGATGTTATATCTGGCGTCGGCGATGTTGGTGATTTATCCGCTGCCTTGGTTGTGTTTGGTGGCGGTTGGTTATAAATCCTGGGTTGGTGTTGGAAATTGGTTGGATTTAATTGCTGGGGGTTTAGCGATAGTTGCAAT
>CADCTM010000571.1 GCA_902805485.1 uncultured Coleofasciculus sp.
TATTAAACCGCTCACGGATATGCTCAAAGATGAAAATAGCGAGGTACGCGAGCAAGCTCTTTATGCTTTAGGCAAGTTAGAGGGCAACCAAGATGTTGAACTGCTAATCGAGTTGCTTAAAGATAGTGATTGCAAAGTGCGTCAGGAAACTGCCTTTAGGTTGGGTCAGGTGGGGGACGCGCGGGCAGTTGAACCGCTGATATCGGCGCTGCTAAATGACTCTAAGTTGTTTGTGCGTAAGTTGGCTGCGCTATCTTTAGAGCAGATTGGTGACAAGCGGGCGATTGAACCACTGCTCGACGTTTTTAAACAAGAGGACGAAGATAGCAAGCTGCGTTCTACGGTTGCCTGGGTTTTAGGTAAGATTGGCGATGGGCGGATAGTTGAACCGTTTATCGATGCTATTGGGAATTCAAAGAGCAACACCGACTCTGCTGTTACTGCAATACTTCGGACTGTTTTTAATTTTTTTTTTATACGACCGAATAAGGGTTTGAGGCAAGTCAGGACTTACGAAACATCAAATATTCAAGTCTCTTTTCCCCACGGAAGTGTCCGAATTATTGTTACAAAGGCTTTGGGTGAGTTAGGCGATCCCCGTGCCGTTGAACCGCTGATCCAATTGCTTAAGGAGGGGCTTTTTGACGAGCGTCAGCAGGCGGCTAGGGCTTTGGCAAAAATTGGGGACGTGCGAGCCGTAGAGCCCCTGATCCAAGATCTGAAACAGCCTTGGCCGAGTACCCGTTCTGAGGCGGCCCAGGCTTTAGAAAAGTTTGGTGATGTACGAACGGTGGAGCCGCTGATTGCAACGCTTAAAGATGAGCATGAAGAAGTGCGATACGCAGCGGCTAAAGCTTTGGGAAAAATTGGCGATCGCCGATCGCTTTTACCGTTGCTTGATGCCCTCTCTGATAGTAGTTTCCTGGTACGTTTTTACGCCGTGGAGGCTTTAGGTAATCTGGGCGATCTCAGTGCAGTCGAGCCGCTCATTCCGCTGCTTAAACATAAAGGTTCGCGAATAGACGAAAGTGCTGCTACGGCTTTGGGCAATCTTGGGGATGCACGGGCTGTCGGGCCGCTAATCGAAACCTTCCAGGATAGAGATTACGGCAATGATGCTGCCCTTGAATCTTTGGTGAAGCTGGGCGAGCCTGCCTTACTGCCCCTGTTTGAGGCCCTCAAGGATCAGAATAAAAACGTGCGGCGGAATGCTGTTGAAGCTTTGAACAAGTTTGGGGATGCACGGGCGATCGCACCGCTCACTTCTGTACTATACGATCGAGACCCAAACATAGGTTATGCGGCTCGCAACGCGATCGAGAGCATCCGCAACCGGAATCTTCTTTAAGCTCAACACCATTGTTGGGGTTAAAGTTGCACGCTCTTGTGCTTGGGCAAAGCAGTTGTCGGGATGGCGATTGAGCACCATGCGAGCCGATCGCCCCAACTGTAACAAGTTCTTCAGGAATGATTTTAGTTGGAGCCAGATGCAAGCTGTTCTTGATACCCACAGCTTAAACAATTATCAATAAATTCGAGATGACCACTGCAAAATTGCTAAACTATAAAACAGACAGCAAATTCTATGTATCAGTTTTCTTTGAGGGACACAACGAATAGCAGTTATTGCTGCTCGCCACTTGTGCTGCAGATTTTATCAATAAATAATTCAGGGGTCAGGAATCAGAATTCATGCTGAATTCTGAAGAACAAGAAAGAATTCAGTAGTAATTATAATTGCTGAATTATTTTTGCTTAATATGACTCCTGAATTATGACTTTTAAATTGTTCTTCAATTGCGCTTTGCTTTAAACGGCTTTTACAGAATTGGCGCTACAATCAAAACAAACAGTATAGCTTGATTCCATGAGACAAATCATTCTCGAAAAGATTGTTTCAACCTTACAACCTTTAGATTTTGTTCTCGGTTTGTGGCAAGGAGGTTCAGCAGCCCACGGATACACCGACGAGTGGTCTGACCTCGATATT
>CADCTM010000572.1 GCA_902805485.1 uncultured Coleofasciculus sp.
GGATAGAGCATCAAAACAGATTCTGTACAATAAAAATATACGTTTTTGTCCAAGGACAAATAATTCGTCAAAAAGACATTAATCTGTCAACGCGGACAAATAATTTGTTAATGTACAATATACGAGCACGGAGGGATTCGAACCCCCGACCCTCAGGACCGGAACCTGATGCTCTATCCACTGAGCTACGTGCCCTTTCACTCTAGTAGTATAGCACCCCTATAAGTAAATCATTGGGTCAACAGGTTCGCCATCTTTACGCACTTCAAAATGGAGGTGCGGCCCCGTGGATAAACCCGTTGAGCCGGCAGAAGCGATCGCTTCTCCCCGTTGTACCGTTTGTCCCTCAGCAACAAAAAGCTTACTGTTATGACCATATAACGTTGAAATGCCTTCGCCGTGGTTGATCACAACCGCATAACCATAACCCCCATACCAACCTGCAAAAATTACCACGCCATTATCTGCCGCCCGGATTGTACCGCCATAATCTGCCCCAAAGTCAAGCCCAGAATGAAAGCGCGAGTAACCTAGAATTGGGTGAATTCGCCAACCAAAAGTACTCGTAATTTCTGCCTCGCTAGGATAAGTTAGTTGACCCGTCCCGAAAATCCCACTATTAGGTAGAATTGCCTTATTCGCGGCAGCAACTTGTCTTTGAATCAAGCGTCCGATACTTCTGGAATCTGTAGCTAATTGTTCTTGTGCCGCTTCTAAGGCTTGCTTGTCCGTATTCAGTCGCCCAATCAACTGCTGCTGTGCGGTAAGCTGTGCTTGGAACTGTGCCTTTTGTGCCAAGAGTTGCTGGGTAAGAAGAGCAATTTGATTTTTCTGGATCTCAATTTCAGTCTTCTGTTGCTTAATGCTTTGGGCTTCAGCTTTGAGATTGGTTAATATTTGTTGGTCGGCTTGATAAATTAATTTAACTTGACGACGGCGATCGAGCAATTCGTTGAGATTTTGGCTTTTCAGCAATACATCCCAACCGAAACCTGTCAGTTTCTGGCGTTGGAGGAAACGCAGTCGAGCAATCGTTGCGCCTTGTTTTTGATAATAACTTTGTTGGGCTTGAGCTAGATCGACTTCTAGCTCTTTAAGGCGTTTGTTTGTTAGTTGAATTTGAAAGTCGTAATCTTTATAAGCGGTTTCTGTAGATTGGATATTTAGCTTTATACCACCGATTTGACCTTGGGCGGCTTGTTGAGCCGTGGAAAGGCGATCGCGTTCTTTTCGCAAATTTGACCGTTGCTGATCAATCTGTTCCTGCATCTGCCGCAGCGTTTCTACAGATGCTGTCGGTTCCGGTGAGGGTTGAGCTTGCACCAACGGTGTGAGGATTAACAACCAGATGACCAGGCAACAGATAATAAGGCAACGGTAAAAATTCTGCTTTGTTGTAGGTTGGGGGTAGCTCATCCGTTAGAATTCGTTCCGGTTGTCTTGCAAACACAATTTAACGGCTTAAAAAACCTATTAAACCAGCAGTTGTCTACAGTAGCTCCAAACAAGGTAGTCAATTTAGCGGTAATTACTCTTGACAAAATCACTATTTTATCTACTTCTTGAACTTTTTGGCATAAACGTTTTTTTGGCGTGAGCGTTGCTGTTTACGGAAAAAATTGCTCGTTGTAATGATGAACACTTTATCAAATAGCAGTACGCGATATGACGCCTAAAAGTTCAGTAATTACAGGTAGTTGGGAGCATCTCACTTTTGCAAGAACATCAAACAGCAAGGGAACCATTGACATAGGCACATCGAAGTTGTACCATCCGATGCACATTTTTTAGCTGCCACTGTGCTCCTGAGATTTTCAGGCGTCTGCCGAGCTGTTTAACAGCCGACTCGACTGCCCCAGAACCAATAGAACACAAGCCTTCTTGAAGAAAAATACTGATAGTTGATAATCCGGTGAGATAGTCACAGAAGTTGTGCGCCTGCTTATGAGAGCAATTAATAAACAAGGCAATGACAACAGAAACCTTACC
>CADCTM010000573.1:0-3358 GCA_902805485.1 uncultured Coleofasciculus sp.
CATTAAGAGGGGTGCGAAGTTCATGAGAAGTATTGGCTAAAAACTCATCTTTGAGTTTATCTATCTCTGATAATTCCTCGTTTTTTGATTCTAGACTTTCAGTGTAACTTTTAATTCGCTCCATCATATTATTAAATGATTCAGCAAGATTACCAATTTCATCTTTTGCTCTAATCTTGACTCGGACATCCAAGTTCCCCGCTGTAAATTGAGAAACTTTTTGAGTTAAATGAATGAGGGGTTTAGTCAGAACTTGTCCGATAATTACGGCGGCTAATGTCACCATTCCCGCAATAATTATTGCTAAAACTAAAGCAGTACGAGTTTGGGCTTCAATTGGGGCAAGAAATGCTGCTTGGGGTTGGGCAAAAAGAACAAACCAATTTTTAGTTTTTAGAGGAGCAATAGCTATTGAGTTCCGTAGCTTGCCAGTTTCAGCAAGTTGAGTGGTTAAATAAGGTGTATCTGAGTTTCGGATAGTATTATCTAACTCGTTTTTAAGAATCGGTAAATTAGTTGAAAGTTCAGCGATTGGTAGATTGGGTAAGCGTTCATCCGCTTGTAATTTTTTTACCAAATCGTTGGGTAAAGGAACAACAGATTTGAACGTCAATTCAGGATTTTTACCATGGGCGAGGCGGATATAATTTTCATCTAATAAAACGGCAAAAGATTGTGATCCTGCGAGGTCAGTTTGCTGACTAATTAATTGCTGAACAACAGTTGCATTATAAGACAAACGCAGAACACCGACTGCTTCTCCTGTAGCGCTACGGACTGGATTACTAAAATAGATTTTACTGAACCCATCCCTAGCGGACAATCGCATTGCCGAGGCGTAAGGTAAGTTAGTTTTAAGTGCTTCAATAAAGTAATCCCTATTGGCTTCATCTTTACCAATGTCGGGAGTGTAAGTATCTAATACATTTCGCCCTTGGGCGTCAAGCAAAGCATAAGAAAAAACATTTACCGTGTCTCTACGACTTAAACTTCGTAAAGTCTCTCTTGCAACTTGCTCTTCAGGGCTACCGGCTCGTGCCTCTGGAGGGAGACTTAAGTATTTCGCTAACCCAGGTAAAATTGCTTCAACGCGGACATTATCAAGATTAGTTGTGAAGAAAGAATCAATTCGAGTTGCTGTTTGGGAGGCAACAGCAAAAAGCGCTAGATGGGCATTAGCTGTGAGTGTCTTTTGAGTAGTGTATTTGTTGATCAGTGTCAGCAGAATTAACGGAATTAGTGCCACTACCAAGAAGGACACAATCAGCTTATTGCGTAGAGTATAAAATTTAGCCACACGCATTGCCTGCCTCGGCAGAAGCTAGTTTAAAAAAGATGAATCAAGTAATTGCTCCAGGTTAGCCGAACGATTTAATGTCCCATTTCGCTCAAATAACTTTGAGTAAAGTTGAGTTGTGTACTGCAATGATTCGGTGTTCATTCCTGGGGTAAACGCTTTTTTGTTGTCGCTCAACGTCAATAACTTAACTCCTTTAAGTGAGATCGCTTCCAGCTTGAGTTTCAGGGCTTTGGCGATCAGAGCATTTCCTTAGTCAGGATACTCTTTCCAATAGTCTACAGCCTAAAACCAATCCCAAAAAAGCTCGGACATCATGAGGTCGCCTCTTTAATACTGAATCCTTAAATACAACAACATCCAGAATTAAGCCAGGAGTTTGTTTACTAGTAAACAGCATCTTGAAATTCGCTTTTATCTCCTGTGAAATATGGGGTTTCCAAGTGTGTCCCGCTTGAATTTTCCGGCTTTGGCTCAGGGGAACAATTTGCTCTGATAGAACCTTTGTCACCGTGATGTCCTCAAAAGTCATGCTATTGACTTTCATCCAGTATTTTTGTCACAAACAAGTCACCGAACCCCCTAAGCGAACTCCAATCATATTGCTTTTCAAATCGCGCACTGTCCTAATTTCCGGCTGGGCAATCACCGCATTGGTCTCTGCTGATACATCAGTCGCTAAAATAATCTTGATATCCGGATTAACCGCATAGCTATTTAGGACGCTGCCCAAGGCTAAGGTAATGCCATCTTATTTGCCTGCACCAAATTCCCAGATTTTCGCAGCGACATCTTTTGTAAAGATTCGTGTCACTTTGAAGTTCTGCTAGGCAAACAAGCCTTTCTTCTTGGGCAATTCTAGTCGGTAGAAATCCTGGCTACGGCTCATAAAGCAGGGTTAGCGGTGGAGACTGGGGTGTAGGGCGTCACAATCCGGTTGCAGGCAATTAAGCTTAACGTACTAATAAACAGAACAATAGAAATCTTAGGCGTAGCGGTAGCGTTGCGCTGCTAACTGCCGCAGCTCGCAAATTCTGTATTGCTAATCTCACTTGTGACTAAGACCTACTTTATGAAGGATGGGTCAAGTAATTTATTAATATCAGGTGGACGAGTTAAATTTCCAGTACGAACAAAGAAATCGCCGTATACCTGGGCAGTGTAGGATAACGAATCTGTCTTGTTACCGGGGGTAAATGCGCGTCGGTTATCACTCAAGGTGAGGAATTTGACACCTTCGAGTGAAATGGTGTCCGGTGGGATTTTCAGCACTTTCCCAATAATCGCATTTCCCTCTTGGGAATGAGTTTGCCAATATTCGACGGCTTGAAACCAAGCGCGGACAAAAGCCTGAATATCCGCAGGACGCTCTCGTAATACTTTCCTCTGAAAGGTCATGACATCTGGCATTAAACCAGGTGTTTGTTTGCTCGTAAACAAAACACGAGAACCAGTTTTAACAACCTGTGAGACATAAGGTTCCCAACTATGCCCCGCTTGGATAGTATTGCTTTTTAAGCGATCTGGGATTTGCTCACCAGAGGCATTGACAAACGTTACTTGGTCGGTGTTAATGCCATTCTGCTCTAACATCCGCGTCACAAATAATTCTCCAAATGAACCTAAACCGACGCCAATTGTTTTACCCTTTAAATCAGCGATCGCTTTTATTTGTGGTTGGGCAACAATTGCATCAGCACCCGCCGACTCAGCAGTCATTAAAATCAGACGCACAGTGGAATTATTCGTAGCACTAATGGGGATAATTTCTCCAAGAGATGAGAAAATACCATCAAATTTTCCCGCGCCAAAGTCGGCAAGTAGTCCCTCGCCGTTTTCTCGGACGAAGGTTTCAACTTTCACACCCTGCGAGGTGAAGAAGCCTTTTTCTTGAGCAATTGCGATCGGGAAAAATCCAGGCCAAGCACTGTAGGCAAACTTCAACGGCGGACTTTGAAGTTGAGGGCGCGAAAAGAAATTACAAGCTGTTAACAGCAGAACAATGATAAAAAGAACTACTGAACGTTTGATTTTCATATTGAAATTACTTGATGGATGGAG
>CADCTM010000573.1:3368-9658 GCA_902805485.1 uncultured Coleofasciculus sp.
AATTATTCTACAAAATACTTCATGACTATCTGCTTAGACTTATTGCCAATAAAATATTAGTTATTGATGTTTAACTCCACTGACTCAAGCCTTTCCAAAGAGTACACCTACCAGCTACAAGCCCGCTGTGATAGTGGTGCCTTGCTGCCTTTGCGCCCATCTAGTGCTGAAAGCACACAGGGTTACAATTTGCCAAATCGGTATTCATTCGGTAACATTTCCCCATCGCTTAATAATAACGGCAACATTGCCTTCAAGGTTTTGGGTCCTTGGCATCAGGCGATTTGGTACGGAGGCGATCGCACAGGGCGTTTGGTCTATATCGCACCAAAATCCGCTCTTTTGAGCAAGGTATCTTTAAATAACCAGGAATGTTTAGTTTGGGAACAATTGCGATCGCCTCGTAACGGCATTTGGCACTATGATGCTGCCACGAATGCTAGTACTCAGCTCACTACTAGTCCGTTGGGAAGCTGTGGTTGGGCAGGGGCGACACTTAACGATCGCGGTTGGGTGGGTTTCCGGGCGAAATTTGCCGACGCTTATGGCTTGGCTTGTTATCATCCCACACCCTCCCCAGCTACTTCCACACTGGCGCTGATGGGCAACTTGGACGCTTCGAGCATTTATTCATTTTTATTTCTGCCCTCATTTAATAATCAGGGACAAATTGCTGCCAAAGTGCGATTAGGTCAACCAGGAGATATTGGTGACGAACGCCCCGACCAAATTCGCATTTTTGGTCCGGATGGCGACTCAAAACTGATTGAAGTGAACCAGAATTACGACCCCGACTCGCCCTATCAGAGTTTTGACAATAGCATCGGCTTTAATGACAAGGAACAAATTGCTTTCATTGCAACCTTGAGTTCTGGACAGCGTGGCGTCTTTCGGTTTGATCCTGGGGGGACAAAAGCAATGCTTAAGCCTAGCGGCTCCGCTCTGCCAACGGCTGTATGCTCTTGGCTCATCGCCTTGGAAGGTAGCGGACAAATTTCTCGCCTTGAACGTTTCCCGCCAAAGCTCAATAACAATGGTCTAATTGTTTTCCGTGCTTTTGACAATAACGGGTTACGGGCAATTTGGGTCGGAGATGGGGTCACACTTCATAAAGTCGTGTGTGAAGGGGATATCTTGCCGACGGACATCGGTACGCTCAAGTTAGCACGTCCCGATAATGGCGCTGTGTTTATCGGTGCGCCAGATTTGAATGACCAAGGTGATATTGTCTTCGCCGCGTCGTTATCTGACCCCCAGGACGCCCGAATCGGTTATGGTGCAGGGCTTTTCGTCGCGCGGGCAACTTTGATTGAGCCAGTACAGCTTGCACGCAATGCCTTTGTGGACTCGCAACAGAACTAATTGTATCTATGGTGTGTTTTCAAATGTCCCTACTTGCTGCCAAAGGCTTCATCTTCAATGCCGCGCCACCATTCCCCAAGTTTCATCAAGTCTTCGTGAATGTCAGCCAATTCTGTCGCGTAAACGTCTGGGGAAATGGTTGCTTGGCGTTCTTGTAACTTCTTCAGGCGGAGTTGCACCAACAGCCAGGGTTTGGAGATGCTGTTTGTTGTTTCAAGGTACTGGGCTAACTCTTTACTATCCATAGTGAGTAATGCAACTATTCAATTATTGTTACGCACTCTTGTTAGTAATGTTCGGTATCACCTTGCCAGCCAAGGGCTTCTGTCAGCGTCTCGTCCTCATATCCCGCCTCGTTCAAGGCGTGTTTTGCTAAATCTAGGTCAAAGATGCCTTGAGAGTCATTAGCGCGAAGGTACTCAACCGCCTTTACGAGATGGGCGATCGCATCCAGTGAGGCTTCGAGTCTCGTTTCCAGTTCTTCAACTTTTGCCTTGAGGTCTTGTGACGTTGGTTCGCTCATACGCTTAATCCTTTCAACAATTTTTTTGGTTTGGCGCTGTTGCTTACGATCAAAAAGGGCGACGGTTTCTAAGCCGTGCGCCCCCACATTTCTGGCACGATCACAGGCGCCTTCCCCTGCAATTGCCAACTAATATTTAGCGGTTTGCCATTTGGAAGCGCTCGTTAACGGCGTCCCAATTGACCACATTCCACCACTGCTTCAGGTACTCAGGACGCTTGTTCTGGTACTTGAGGTAGTAGGCGTGTTCCCAAACATCGTTACCCATAATTGGGAAGTAACCCTGACTCATTGGGTTATCTTGGTTCGGTGTACTGATGACTTCTAGCTTGCCATCACTAGTGCGAACCAACCAAGCCCAACCACTGCCAAATTGGTTAGTCCCAGCATCGTTAAACTTGGTCTTGAAGCTTTCAAAATCACCAAATGTATCAGTAATTGCCGAGGCGATCGCTCCTGTTGGATCACCCCCAGCATTTGCACTCATGAGAGTCCAGAACATCGTGTGATTCACATGACCACCACCGTTGTTCCGCACGGCGCCTTTTATGTCTGAGGGCAAGCTGTCGAGGTCGAGGAGCAATTCTTCTGGGCTTTTGCCTTGCAGATCGGGATGCTTCTCTAGGGCAGCATTGAGTTTGCTGACATATGCTTGGTGGTGCAGATCATGATGAATCTGCATCGTTTGTGCATCGATGTAAGGTTCTAAAGCGTCAAAGCTATACGGTAATGGCGGTAATTCGTGTGCCATAAATATTCCTTTATTACGACTTGCAACTAAGTATAGTTGGTGATTAGGTTCTGGCACTCCAGATGTCAACCCAAACCCAGCTCACTTCCACAAATCTTAAATCCATATGGTAAGTCCGAATATAGGCATATATACGCTAATTTTCTGTAGCTCCTCTGAAAGTGAGGAATTTTGACCTCTGGCAAAGGCATAGAACGCTTGGGATTCAGTTGGCTCACAATTTTTAATGATTAAGCTGAAGTGTTATTAATAGTCGATTAGTTTTTGAGTAATTGCGATCGCCTCTTGGGGAGTTTTCGCAACGAACACGGTTGTGGCGGACAAGCCGGTAAAAAATCGTTGACTTTCCTGATGGTCACTTAACAAAACCACAGGTTTATTCGCTTTTAAAGCGAGGGCAACTTCCGATGCTGTCCCCGTACCCATCCCACAAGCAATCACGACATCACTAGAGAGGACATTGATATTATTTCTGGCACTGCCCATGTCTGTGAAGATGGCAAGATCCACCGTATCAGCCATACCACTTGCGTCTGCTGTTGGTAGAATGCCCACGGTAAGACCTTGTGCGGCTTTTGCACCCCGACTTGCCGCCGCCATTACACCAGCATTCCTGCCACCTGTCAGGAGAACCCAGCCTTCTTGGGCAATGAGTTTCCCTAATTCATAGGCAAAATGTCGGTCTGTCTCGGATGCACCAGTTCCAGGACCCATTACCCCAATTACAATTTTTCTCATTGTCGATTTTCACCCCCACCCTTAGCCTCTCCCTTGATGGGAGGCGGAAATAAGAATCATCGTCAAATCTTTACTTTTCGGCACAGGCGTCATCTATTAAAGTATTGATCCCACAATCATCCCAGCGAGTACCACAAAGCCAATCCAGACATTTTGACGGAAAATTTCAGCATAAACGGGTCTGGGGAGGTCTGGCTGGCGTAGGCGGCTGTATTGCCAAGCCCAGGCGATGGTTGCAATCGCGATCGCGATCCAATATCCCAATCCTAACGACATCACAACACCTAGCACTGCCAGGAGTCCTGCCGTACTAGCAAAGAACAAACCTACGGCATCAGCGGCATAATCTCCAAAAAATATCGCACTGGAGTTGATGCCAATTTTTTTGTCATCTTCGCGGTCTGACATGGCATAAACCGTGTCAAATCCTAATGTCCAAAGGACGGTTGCCCCCCAAAGTAGCCAGGTTGCCTGTTCTAAGCTGCCTGTAACCGCACTCCAACTAATCAGGACGCCGAAACCCCAAGCGATTGAAAGGACAAGCTGAGGAATGGGAAAAACGCGCTTGGCAGAGGGGTAGAAAATAATTACGGGCACGGCGGCAACGCAAAGCCAGAAGGTGAAAGAATTAAGGTAGAGGGCGAGTACGCCAGCGCAACTCATGGCGATTAAGGCAACAATAATGCCGATTTGGACAGAGAGGGCGCGGGAGGCAAGGGGGCGATCGCGTGTTCGTTCAACTTGCGGGTCAATATCTTTATCCCACAAGTCATTAACTACGCAACCCGCTGCACTTGTCGCTAAAGTTCCTAGGATAATCACCCCGACTAACGGTATTGGTGGCATTCCCTCTGCCGCCAAAAAAACCGCCCACAAAGCTGGAATCATTAAAATTAAGCGTCCGGCGGGTTTATCCCAGCGCAAAAGCCGGATGATGGTAAGCCAAGGGGGTAAGGGATTAGGTGATTGCTGGGTCAGCATGGAAGGATATGTTAGTGGTTTGTTTTTAGGAGCAGTTGAGTCGGCTTGTCGGATTCTTATGTTGTCAGCAGCTCTAATTATTATCTGGAGTGGCTTTTCGGCACAAAGAAATTACGATTAGAAGCTAGGTCTTTTAACTGAATCCTCTTTAAAGATATCGTTATCCATAAAGTCTGGGCTAGGGTCGCCGGGGATACATTATGATTGTCAACTCAACTATTCAAGAAAGTGTCGTTAATAGTTCCACATCGATTAAGGATCAAGACCGAATTCTTGCCGCAATTGATATTGGGACGAATTCAATTCATATGGTCGTGGTTCGGGTTCATCCAGCCATACCTGCTTTTACGATTATTGCTAAGGAGAAGGATACAGTACGACTTGGCGATCGCGATCCAAAAACGGGCGATCTGACTCCTGCTGCCATGAAAAGAGCGATTTCCGCTTTGCAACGCTGTCAGGAATTAGCAAAAAGTTTCAATGCCGAACAAATTGTTGCTGTTGCCACTAGTGCCGTCCGAGAAGCCCCGAATGGGCGCGATTTTTTGAAGCGAGTTGATGCTGAATTAGGCTTATTTGTCAATCTAATTTCTGGTCAAGAAGAAGCACGGCGAATTTATTTGGGTGTGCTGTCTGGCATGGAATTTAACAGCACCCCGCACATTATTATTGATATCGGTGGCGGCTCTACGGAATTAATTTTAGGAGATAGTCACGAACCTCGGTCTTTGAGCAGTACGAAGGTTGGAGCTGTCCGTTTAACGGCTGAATATATCACCACTGATCCGATTAGTAACAGCGAGCTGCTATCTTTGCAAGCTTATATCCGGGGAATGTTAGAACGCCCTGTTGAGGAGTTACTTGCTCATCTGCAACCGGGGGAACAGCCGCGTTTAGTAGGGACATCGGGGACAATTGAAACACTGGCAATTATTCATGCCAGAGAAAAGTTGGGGATGGTGCCGAATCTTCTGACAGGATATCAGTTGAGTCGCAAAGATTTAAAAGAAATAGTCAGGCGTTTAGCTTTGATGGGTTACGCCGAACGCGCCGCAATTCCAGGAATGTCAGACCGTCGCTCGGAAATTATTGTAGCAGGAGCGCTCATTTTATTAGAAGCGATGACGTTGCTAAATATAGAGTTCTTAATTATTGGAGAACGTGCGCTTCGGGAAGGGGTAATAGTTGACTGGATGCTCACTCATGGTTTGATTGAAAACCGACTGCGCTATCAAGGATCTGTCCGTCAACGAAGTGTGATTAAAATTGCCCAAAAATATCAGGTAAATCGAGATTATAGCGATCGCGTTGCTCAATTTGCCCTGAGTTTATTTGACCAAACTAAAGGTTCTCTCCATAACTGCAATGCCGAAGCACGGGAGCTGCTTTGGGCGGCGGCTATTCTGCACAATTGCGGTTTATTCGTCAGCCATTCCGCCTATCACAAACACTCGTATTACCTAATCCGCAACGGTGAACTTCTCGGGTTTGCAGAAGTCGAAGTGGAAGTGATTGCTAATATTGCTCGTTATCATCGCCGGAATACACCGAAGAAAAAGCACGAAAGTTACAGTAATTTACCAGATAAACAGCATCGGCAGTTGGTAAATCAACTGAGTGCAATATTACGGCTTGCTGTTGCTTTGGATCGCCGACAAATTGGTGCAGTTCAACAAGTGCGTTATGAATATCGCCGGGATATTCAAGAACTGTATTTACATCTACAAGCTTCTTTTCCAGGTGATGACTGTGCGTTGGAATTGTGGAGTTTGAATTATGAGAAACCTGTGTTTGAGGCGGAGTACAGCGTAAAATTAGTAGCAAAGCTAGAACCTGCGACTTTGATATGAGTTAACAATCTGAATTTTCAATTGAATTAAAGTTGGAAACTCAAAGTGCGATCGCTTTTACAGGAATACAGGCGATAAAATTAAT
>CADCTM010000574.1 GCA_902805485.1 uncultured Coleofasciculus sp.
ACCCTGATCAAGGGGGAACAATAAAAATAACGGTTGTCAACTTTTACTTCCCCCTTTATAAGGGGAGACTTAGGGGGGCAAGTTTTTGAAACTATTCCACTTTTCACTCAAAAAATTTATGAATGATACTGACTACATCCCCATCGCTGCACTTAATCAATATGCCTACTGCCCTCATCGCTGCTGGCGGATGTTTTGTGCGGGAGAATTTATCGATAATCAATACACCATTGAAGGCACTAGTTTACACGATCGCGTTCATACTCTTGGGCAAGGACATCGCGATGAAACCTGGCAAGTTCGGGCAATTTGGCTGAAATCGGAACAACACAAATTAATCGGGGAATCTGACTTAATTGAATCCGAGTTTGGACAACTTTATCCTATTGAATACAAGCGAGGGCGTAAAGGTGAATGGGATAACGATGAATTGCAAGTTTGCGCCCAGGCGCTATGTTTGGAAGAAATGACAGGGAAAACGGTTACGACTGGCTATATTTATTATGCCCATTCTCATCAGCGTCAACCAGTCGAGATTTCCGTCCAATTGCGAGAAAATGCGATCGCTATTATCCAGTCCATCATCTCACTTTTTCAAACTGGAATTATGCCAAAAGCTGTCTACAGCAAACGCTGCAAAGGATGCAGTCTTAAGTCGCAATGTTTACCACAAGCGGCGGATAAAGTCAGCCGTTATCAAGAAGTTAGCGAATTATCAGGCGATTAGAAAGCTATTGTAGCCCGCAGAGAAGAGAGCGGCTCTACATAAACTTGCGTCTCCCTGCACGGATTAAATCACAAAACACTTTAATTATTTTGGAGGACAAAAATGGGAACACTTTACATAGTCCAAAACGATGCTTTTATCGGCAAAGTTGATGAACGTTTGAACGTAAAAGCTAACAAGCAGATCCTGCAAGATGTGCCTCTACTCAAGTTAGATGGCGTTGTCGTTATGGGACGGGCAACGATTTCTCCGGCGGCACTGACGGAATTATTAGAACGCAAAATTCCTTTGACTTTTCTAACTGAAAGTGGTAGTTATTTGGGCAAAGTTGAACCGGAATTAACTAAAAATATCTTTGTGCGTGCTGCCCAATGGAAAGCGGCTGGAGAATCACCACAAGCACTTCATATTGTACGGGGATTTGTCCGAGGTAAGTTAAAAAATTATCGCATGATGCTATCTCGGAGTCAGCGACAGTATTCAGAACTAAATTTTCAAAAGGAGATTGCAACAATTGAAGCTGTGATTGCTTCTTTGGAGAAAACTAGCACGATTGACTCGTTGCGGGGCAAGGAAGGTGCAGGGAGTGCGGCTTATTTTAAGGTTTTTCAGCAATTGATTCGTGCTGAAGGATTCTGCTTTAAAACCAGGCATCGCCCTGCTACTGATCCTGTTAATTCTTTATTGAATTTTGGTTACACACTTTTGCGTCAAGATATCCAAAGTGCTATCAATATTGTTGGGTTTGACCCTTATTTAGGTTATCTTCATTACCAGCACTATGGGCGTCCGGGTTTAGCACTGGATTTAATGGAAGAATTTCGCCCTTTAGTTGTAGATGCGATGGTTCTCAGTCTGATTAATCTACGAATTCTTTCTATTGATGACTTTATTACGGAACCGTTAAGTAATGTCGTGCGGCTGTCTTTAGAAGGACGGCGAAAATTTTTGCAAGAGTATCCACCTTTGGTGTTGAGGTAGTTATGTTTGTTGTTGTGTCTTATGATATTTCTGAGGATAAGCGCCGGACTAAAATCCACAAAATGCTGAAGTCTTATGGTCAGTGGATGCAGTACAGTGTGTTTGAGTGCAGCTTGACGAAGACTCAGTATGCCAAATTGCGATCGCGTTTGAGTAAAGTCATCAAACCTGAGGAAGACAGTATTCGTTTCTATTTCCTTTGTGCTTGTTGCCAGGGTAAGGTGGAACGAATTGGCGGCGAACAAGTGCGTGATGATTCGATTTTCTTT